>NZ_AUTH01000082.1:0-138203 GCF_000497975.1 Pseudoalteromonas sp. TB41
TAAGGCATAACTCGCCAACATTAGTATTTGAGCTGCGGTTGGTGATTGATTTACCAATGGCGTACACCACGTTTTGCTTTTTAAGCCCCCACATTTTATGAATTGAGATATTACACTCGGGGAACATGGCGTAAATAACGAAGCGGTTAGTAGCGTAAATGGTTTCTTCTTCGGTTAAATTAAGGACCACTAAGTTGTCGTGTACTGATGAGCAGCGGTCTATTTGCTCTTTAGCTTGTGCGTTGTGCTCGTGATATAAAGCAACACGCTCGGCAACATCTTCCATTGCTAGTATTTGTTCTATGCTGTGATCTTTACAGGCGTCAATTAGCTTCATCATTAACTGGTAATTAGAAATTTTGAATTCACGAAAACGACCAAGCCCTGTGCGCGCATCCATAATAAAGTTCATCAGTACCCAATCAGTTGGGTTTAAAATTTCATCTTTTGAAAATTGTGCAGAATCCCCTTTATCGACCGCTTCCATCATGTCAGTTGAAATATTAGGGAATTTCTCTGCACCGCCATAATAATCATAAACAACGCGTGCTGCAGAAGGCGCATCTGGGTCAATAATGTGGTTTTTTATATCGCTTGCGTTACGAACGGTTTCACTCAAGTGATGATCAAATGCAATATGACAACCGGCAACATAGGGGAGGTTAGTGGTAATGTCGTTGCTGGTAATGGCTATTTTACCGTCTTGCATGTCTTTTGGATGCACAAATAAAATATCGTCGATTAAGTCTAAATCTTTAAGTAATACGGCACACACTAGGCCGTCAAAATCGCTTCGAGTGACAAGTCTATATTTATTATTGCTCATTTTCGGTCCATTTTTGTTTGTTTATTAATCTGAGTGTAGCAGTTTAAACTCCATTTTATATACCAGTTTTTAACATAAAAAAAGCCAAAACAATGGTTTTGGCTTTGAGTAGCAAGTGTGTATTAGTGATGTGTTATGCGCCTGGGCCACATTCCATACAATGGTTAAGAATGTCTGGGCCAAATTTTAATTTAGCGTTTAAATCACGCAGTGCAGTGCGTAGACCTTCTTCAATAACAGGGTGATAAAAAGGCATATCTAGCATTTGCGGTACAGTCATTTTGTTTTGTACAGCCCATGCAAGTAAGTGTGCTATGTGCTCTGCTTGTGGGCCAATAAATTCAGCACCTAAAAATAAGCCGGTACCGTGCTCGGCATACACACGCATGTGCCCTTTGTTTTTTAGCATAACGCGGCTGCGACCTTGGTTTTCAAAGCTAACTTCGCCTATCTCAAAGCAATCACAACTTCCTAAACGTTGGCTAATTTCTTTAAAGCTTTCACCAACCATGGCAATTTGTGGGTCGCTGAAAACGGCAGCTATTTTAGCGCGGCGTAAGCCTGCGCGCACACTTGGATAACGGCCTGCGTTTTGCCCTGCGATTGTCCCTTGATCGGATGCTTCGTGAAGCAGCGGCAGCATGTTACTGGCATCACCAGCTATAAATATGTGTGAGTCGCCACATTGCATAGTATGGGCATCGGCCGTTGGTACGCCACGTTCATCAAGCTCTATGCCGGTGTTTTCTAACCCTAGCTTATCGGTGTTTGGTACTCGCCCAGTTGCAGCCAGTACATAGTCAAACTGCTCGGTGTGTTTAACACCTTGTTTGTCGGTATAGGTTAGCTCTGCTTTATTACCTACTTGTTTCATATCTGAAACGTTTGAGTCGGTATCAACATAAAATTCTTCTGCAAATACGGTATTAGCGTAATCTTTAACTACTGGGTCGGTTAATGGGCCTATGGCACCACCTACGCCAAATAGTTTTACCTTTACACCCAATCTGTGTAACGCTTGGCCAATTTCAAGGCCTATAACGCCAGGGCCAAATACGGCCACTGATTCTGGTAAATCATCCCAGTCGAATACATCGTCATTTATAATCAGTCGGTCGCCAAAGTTATTAAATACGCCTGGGTAAGAAGGGCGTGAACCCGTTGCAATTACAAAGCGTTTGGCAGTAATAATGGTGTGGTCGTCTATTTGTACGCGGTTGGCGTCTAAAAATTGTGCATAGCCACGAATTTTATCTTCGCTAGGTATTTCATCTACCGCTTCTACTACGAATCCTGCAAAGCGATCGCGTTCACTTTTTACTCGTGCCATAACGGCTTTACCGTCAATAACCGGTTTTGAGCTGTGAACACCAAAGGCAGGGGCCATTACTATTGAATGGGCGGCTTCTGCTGCGGCAATCAATAATTTACTTGGCATGCAACCAACACGTGCGCAGGTTGTACCGTATGGGCCAGATTCAATCATAAGTACGTTTTGAGTAAATTGTTTAGCATTACGATAGGCACTTAAACCAGCGGTACCTGCACCTATAACAACAACGTCGGTTTGCAATTCTTTCATAGTGTTTTTCCTTTAGTAAACAGGGGCGTTGCAGCCCCTGTTTTATTTACTTAATTAAGCAAAGTATTTTTCTAGGTCGTCTGAGCCACCAATGTGCTTACCGCCAATAAATACTTGTGGCACGGTTTCACGGCCCGATACCGCTTTAAGGCTGGTAAGTGATGCGCCAGCGCCCATTACGATTTCTTCAAATGCAAAGCCTTTAGCTGTAAGTAGCTCTTTTGCTTTTTTACAGAAAGGACAGCCAGGCTTAGTAAATAGAGTAACTGCTTCTGGTTTTACTTGAGTTGGGTTGATGTAATCAAGCATAGTGTCAGCGTCTGATACTTCAAATGGGTCGCCTGGTAAATCTGGCTCAATAAACATTTTCTCTACTACGCCATCTTTAACCAGCATAGAGTATCTCCAGCTGCGTTTGCCAAAACCTAAATCGTTTTTATCAACTAACATGCCCATGCCGTCGGTAAATTCACCGTTACCATCTGGTAGTAAGGTAATGTTTTGCGCTTCTTGATGTTCAGCCCATGCGTTCATTACAAACGTATCGTTTACTGATACACAAACAATGTCATCAACGCCATTTTGCTTAAGTACGCCAGCTAGTTCGTTATAGCGTGGTAAGTGCGTTGATGAACACGTAGGTGTAAATGCACCTGGTAGTGAAAATACAACAACCGTTTTACCTTTAAAAATGTCGTCTGTAGTCACTGATTTCCATTCGTCGTTTTGACGCGTCGCGAATGTTACGTTTGGGATTGTTTGACCTTCAATATTGTTTAACATGTTTTTTAGTTCCTCTTGATTTGTTGATAGCCATTATGGCGAGTATTTAAATATAGTTCCAATCGTTTGTTTGTATTAAACTGATAGATGTAAACTATCAGGTTGAGTGTGAATATGAACTTAAAAGATTTAGAGTATGTCAAAGCGGTTGCCCACTATAAGCATTTTCGTAAAGCGGCCGATGCCTGTTTTGTAAGCCAGCCTACCTTAAGCGGGCAAATTAAAAAGCTTGAGCAAGAATTGGGTGTTATTATTTTTGATCGCTCTACCAAGCACGTTACCTTAACTGCCAAAGGTGAACGTTTATTGACACAAATAGCTGTCGTTTTAGAGCAAACACAAATATTAAAAGAGCTGGCAGCAACATCTAATGAACCACTGCAGGGCAAGCTTACCATTGGTATTATTCCAACGATTGCGCCTTATTTATTACCTACGCTACTAACATCAATGAAAGCAGCGTTTATAAATAGCCAGTTTTCGTTTACTGAAATGCAAACAACCACTATTTTAGCTGCGCTAGAAAGTGGTGAAGTCGACTTTGCAATTTTAGCGGATGTACCTGAACTTAAAAGTTACCATACCATTGATTTATATAAAGAAGACTTTTTAGTTGCCGTATCAAGCGATAACGCATTGTGTAAGCATAAAAAAGTGGCACTGCAAGACCTGCAAGGTTGCAACCTACTAATGTTAAGTGATGGCCATTGCTTTAAAGATCAAGCCCAGCAGTTTTGTTTTTCGGCAGGGGTCGATGTTTCCAGCCAGTATCAAGGAAATAGCCTTGAGACTTTATTAGCGCTGGTGGCGATGGATGATGGAATTACATTTGTGCCAAAACTTGCAGCAATACCACGAGTGGGTATTCATTATTTGCCTATTTTTCCTAATCAACAACGTAATATTGTATTTGCATGTAGAAAGCATTACCCGCACTTATCTGGGGTTGAGCAATTGGCTCAGTGGTTAAGCGCCCACTCTAATTTAAGGGCTAAACTAAGCGAGGCGCTTTAGCATTTTACATGCGGCTATTGCTCGGCAATTTCTACAATGTCATTAATTTGTACGCCCGGCAAAGGCTGATCATTAATACTAACGGCAATAGCGCTGTGCTGATAAAGCTGTTCAATTCGTATACGGTTAAGTGTAGTGATGGTATGCGGCATAGTGTTGCCTTGTGCGTCGGTTAAATAATTATGATGGGCAATACTCAGTTGTTGGCCTTTTTCTAAGCCATGAGCCTTACCTAAATTAATCACTAATTTATTGTTTTCCATATGCATTATTTTACCTTGAGTAGGTAGACAGGCCATGGCAGCTTGTAGGTCGTAACTTAAGGTTTGGTTTATATCACTAATGCTTTGGCCAAAAGGTGATTGCCAAAACCGATTACTATTTACATCAATAATGGCTGTTTTTTCAAATGGCCAAATTGCTTGGCTTTGATAGCTATTTTGCCATAAAGGCTCATAAGTGGTGCCATTAAATAAGCTAAACTCTATTTGGTAGTGGCGCTGATAGCTTTCATCTTGCCAAAACGCATAGTCGCTATTGAGTTTATCGCTGGTAGATAAACTGGTTATTTGACTTAACAACACATATTGCGCGTTGCTGCGTGATGAAATTTCTTCTAACTGACTGTTTGAATAGTCATGCTGCTGATTAAAGTAGGTATCAACCTTTATAGCTTTGTTGAAATAGGCAACGGGTATTGCACTCATTTTTGATTTTTGCAACGAGGTATAAATGTTTTTACTGACTGCTTTGTTAATGTCAAATATTTGACCCATTCTCGCTTGTTCACGATTTGTTAATTGGCTTTGCGTGACGGCTATAAACTTATTAAAGTTACTTTGTGGACATTGCTCTGTTTGCGCAAAGATATCTAAGCGTAAGGTAATTGCAAACTCATCACTACTGCGGTTTTCACTGACAAGCTCTATTTTTTGAATTTCGCCTTGGCTACTTATTTTTAGCTGATCTTGGGTTAAAACACCATCAACAAGCGTTTGCACCGAGCTCACCCGCGCACCAGAGAATACAAGGGCTTGGGTAATCGCATCTTTTATTGCAGCGGCCTTTGCACCGGGAATGTCGCTATTTTGAATAACCGCATGGCCTGTAGACTCATACCACTGAGCGTGAGTAAAAGGTGAAAACGTTAATACAGCAGTGGTGCTTAATCCTGCCAATACTGCTTTTAAAAACGACTTCATACTCTTACTCCAATTAAACGTTAGCGTTAATGAGTCTCAGCAAGTAATGTACCACTATTATTTGTTGTTACAGAATATAGGTATCACTGGCATTAAACGTGCATAACTGAGTTTAATTAGTTTTTAAAGGCCCTGTATGATGCGAGTAATGCCATTAATGATCACATTAGGCTGCTTAACGTTAAGCGGTTGTAGCAATATATTTGATAAGCACGTTGAATATAAATATGTTGAGCCAAATAATTACCCTGTATTAAAAGCAATAGGGTACGCGCCTATTAGTTTGCAGTCGGGAAGTAATGACACTCAAAAACAGCTTATGGCAATTAAAGCCTCCAAGCTAGAAGCATACCGCGAACTAACGGAACAAGTGTACGGGCAAAAAATTACCGCAGGCACAACCGTCGCAGGCTCTGTTGCCCAAGATGATTATTTACAGAGTAAAGTGCAAGGTATTATAAAAGGTGCGCAAATTATAAAAACTTATGCTGTTAATGATGTGTATATTACTGAGCTTGAGCTTAATATGAAGCGCGTACACGACTTGTACATCGGTGAGATAAAACCACGGGAAGTGAAAAAAGTCACTTATTACTAAGCGACAAGTTATTACTAACCGACAAATTATTAATCATAAAAAAACGCCTAAACGAATAATCGTTTAGGCGTTTTTTTATGAGTATTCTTTAGGCTTTTAGGTTACGCACAATGCTGTTGTCAGTATTAACTACACTACCGGCTTGATCGTAGGTCATAGACGAAGGTGCGCCAATTAAAATACCCTTTAATTGCTTTACACTTAACTGCGCCTGGTGCGCTGCATGAGCGTTAACTTCATTTTGTTTTTGACACTGCTCAAGCTTTTCTCGAGTTAGCTTTATTAAGTCAGCGTTTTCATCTGTTTGCTGATCATTACTGGCAATAAGTTTGCTGAGTTCTTTATCAAGGGTGCTTATACTGGTTAAAAAAGACATTTTTTGTTGGGCAATTTCTTTTAAACCTTCACCTCTTCGAGATGCAATCGCAGTAAGCTCCTGAGTGAGTAACTCGCTCAGTTTTGTTAAGCAAGTAATTTGCTCATTTAGTTTAATTGTAATTAAACTATTGTGATCAGCCATAAACGTTAAACTCAAAGTCTGCTAGATTTTTGGCAAGCTTCTCACTGTCGATTTGATAATTACCTTCAGTAATCGCTTTTTTAAGCTCAGCAACTTTGTTGCTATCAAAACCAGAAGACTGCTGCGCTTTCTCTTGTAACGATTTTAATTGCTTAGCTTGCGGTGTTAAGCTCACCGAATCGCTGGCAGCTTTAGGTGAAGGCGTTTGTGCCGCCTGTGTATTTGCATTATCTCTTTTTAAATCAACTTTTTGCTGTTGAGTGTTTGTTAAAACACTCGGTTGTTGATTTGATTTATTTACTTGACCGACCATAATAAAAATCCGTATATTGCCCAACTGATGCCTTTATATCGGCATTTATTAAAGATACTTTAGCATAAATTTATATTAAATATTTACTTGCACAGACTCTACACCATCTACACGCGCATTTAAAACTTTACCTGTCTTTTTGTTTTCTACTCTTACTTGCTCGCCCAAGGTGCCATCCTCTAATGCAATACCCGTCGTTTTCACTCTTAACCCTTTGATATTAGCATAAATTGTAACAGAATCACCTTTGCACACCATACATATTTGATTAAGTAAAACGGGCATTCCTTCACGGATGTTGCGTTTGCTACGACTACCAATAAGAGCCGTTGGATCTTCAAGGTACTGCGCTCTGATAAAGTGTGCAGGGCGCATATCAATACTTAAATGGGATGGAGTAATCACTTCACCTCGTGCTAAATTGGTAGTTGCAACTACAACAGGTGCTGATTCAGTGATTCTGACATGAACGTACTGTGCCCAGTTGTCACTATCGTTACATTTTATTTGAATAGTGACTTGGCGATTAAAGGGAGGCTCACTTGGCGTTATTAGCTCAGGCTCAGAATTACATTGGCGATCGGGAATGCGGCTATCTAGCGGTAATGCGCTAAACTGTATTTTGTTATCATTTGTAGTCACTGCTTTTTGAGCAACATAAGATACAGCCATTTCTTGCAATAACTCTTTACTAAATACTTGTGCCTTTAGTGGCAAAGCGAAGCAGAGGCTAGCAAGAAAATAAAAAACACTGTATCTTCTGGTTTTTTTTAACAAACTCATAATGTTTCGACTATGCTTATGGTTGCAAACAGGGTATAAATATTTTGCGTCAGAATTTAGACGCCCCCGTTGTGTTATGACGCTTTATTAATTGAAAGCAATTATCGTTCCTTATATTTGTTTTCTTAGGAGATTTAAATGGCCGGCATTTTAGACTCAGTAAACCAACGTACGCAGTTGGTTGGGCAAAACCGCTTGGAATTATTGTTATTTAAGCTTAATGGGCGTCAGCGCTTTGGTATTAATGTGTTCAAGGTAAGAGAAGTTCTTCAATGCCCTCCATTGACTAGCATGCCGAAATCTAACACTTATATCCGTGGCGTAGCACATATTCGTGGGCAAACTATTTCGGTGATTGATTTATCTATGGCCGTAGGCGGGCGCCCAATAAAAAGCATCGAAGATGGCTTTATAATAATTGCTGAGTATAACCGTACAGTGCAAGGATTCTTAGTAGGTGGTGTTGAACGTATAGTTAACATGAACTGGGAAAAAATAATGCCACCGCCGTCAGGAGCGGGTCGTTATTCTTATTTAACAGCCGTCACTGAAATTGAAAATGAGCTCGTTGAGATACTCGACGTAGAAAAAATCTTAAACGAAATCTGCCCAGTTAATACTACCGTGAGCGATGATGTCGCCTCGCAAGGTAATATACAAAAAGATTTAGGCGAGAGAATAGTATTTATTGCTGATGATTCGGCTGTTGCGCGAAATCAAGTAAAACGAGCATTGGAACCATTAGGTGTAACAACTGAGTTGGCTAAAAATGGTAAAGAAGCTTTAATAAGATTAAAAGAAATTGCAGAGCTCGATTGCGTAAATGATATTACAGAGCGAGTAGGGCTACTCATTTCTGATGTAGAAATGCCAGAAATGGATGGTTACACGCTGACTGCAGAAATCAAAGCTAATCCTAAACTTGCGCCACTACATGTGATTTTACACACATCATTGAGTGGTGTTTTCAATCAAGCGATGATTGAAAAAGTAGGAGCAGATGATTTTATTGCAAAATTTAACCCAGACGAGCTTGCAACAGCCGTTAATAAATGGGTTCATCGTGATTAATAAACATAGGTGTTATTGATTTGACTAATAAAGATTTGCAGCAAAACGAATACGATCAATTTCGCTTATTTTTAGAACAACAGTGCGGTATTGTTTTAGGTGAAAATAAGCAGTATTTGGTAAAGAGCCGTTTGGCACCATTAATGTCTCGATTTAATGTTGAATCGTTGTCTGAATTGGTAAGTAAAACTCTCGGTGTGCATGAGCGCCAGTTGCGCGCAGCCGTTGTTGATGCCATGACAACCAATGAGACATTGTGGTTTAGAGATCAATATCCGTTTGAGTTACTTAAAACCAGATTATTCCCTGAGTTTAAAACGTTAAATAGGCCATTAAAAATATGGTCTGCGGCGAGCTCATCAGGACAAGAACCCTACTCAATAGCGATGTCGGTTGCTGAGTTTCAATCCAGCAGCCCTGGTGTTTTAAAAATGGGTGCACAAATAATTGGTACAGATATATCAAATACCATGCTTGATATGTGTAAACATGCTGAATATGATGCATTGGCATTGGCTCGCGGACTCTCTGCTGAACGTCGTAAAAAGTTTTTTAAAGACAGCGGCAATGGTATGGCACAAGTGGTTGATTCATTGAAAAAGCAAGTGAGCTTTAGGCATTTAAATTTGCTCGATTCGTACGCTTTAATGGGTAAGTTCGATATTATATTTTGCCGTAATGTTTTAATTTACTTTTCACCTGAGGTGAAAGCCAAAATAATTGCACAATTCTCTCAAGCACTTAACCCTAAGGGGTATTTATTTTTAGGTGCGTCGGAGTCTATGTCTGGTTTAAGTACTGACTTTGATATGGTGCGTTGTAACCCTGGTATCATTTATCAAAAGAAATGACCTTCATTAATATATTATCCCTCCTCTAAACGACGCCTATTGCGTCGTTTTTTGTTTTTATCATCACTATTTTCACTGCTGGCTCATTTATTGCTTTATCGGTACTGAGTCAATTTTTTGGAGGTAGTTATGGCTATCAGTTTTGATAAAGCATTAGGCGTGCATCCGCATGCGATGTTGATCCGTTCGCAAAGAGCAGAAATGCTCGCTACTAATATCGCAAATGCTGATACGCCCGGCTATAAAGCAAAAGATATCGACTTTGCCTCAGCATTAAAAACGGCAAAGTCCAACCAACTAAGCGGCAATACCATGGTAAGAACCAATGAAAAACACATTGCCGGTGGTACCCGTAGTGTAGGTAGTAATGAACTATTTCGTACGCCAAATCAAACAGATACAGGTGATGGCAACTCTGTTGATATACAAGTGGAACGGAACTTGTATACACAGAATGCTATGGAGTATCAGGCCAGTGTCCAGTTTCTTAATGGTAAATTTAAAGGCCTAAAAAAAGCCCTCGGTAGTCAAGGAGCCTAATTATGAGTTTATATAATGTGTTTGATATTGCTGGTTCAGGTATGAGCGCGCAAAACGTGCGATTAAATACCACGGCAAGTAATATCTCTAACGCCAATACAATTAGCTCTTCGCAAAATGAGACGTACCGAGCGCGACAACCTGTATTTGCTGCGGAGCTTACAAAAGCGTCAGCGTCAGCAAGCAACCCACAGGGCTCTGCCGTTGGTGTAAAAGTGTTAGGAGTGGTTGAAAGTAATAAACCACTACAAATCGAATATAACCCAAATCACCCGAGTGCGGATGAAAATGGATATATTTACAAACCCAACGTGAATGTTGTGGAGGAGATGGCAAATATGATTTCTGCTTCTCGCTCTTATCAGACAAATGTTCAAGTTGCTGATGCAGCTAAGCAAATGTTAAGTAAAACACTGCTGTTAGGTCAGCGGTAACTGAGGGTAGCTCATGAGTAACGATATTAGTACTTCTTCATCCTACATGGACTCTTTACGTTGGCAAGATAAGCAAGTGCCAAAAAAAGAAGAGAGTGATGCGTTAACCCAAGAAGATTTCTTTTCGTTGTTAACACAGCAGTTGTCATATCAAGATCCCAGCAAACCAGCTGATAACGATCAGATGATTGCACAAATGACAAACTTTACCATGGCTGAAGGGATCTCAAATTTAAACTCTAACTTTGAGTCTTTAGCCGCGTCGATGACATCAAATTCGGCATTGCAAGCATCAACACTGGTAGGCAAACAAGCTTTGTTGGAGTCGGATACACTGGAGCTTAATGAGTCGGGTGAATCAAGAGGTTCTGTTGTAGCTGAAAAGCCAGTCGATAGTTTAATGATCCGCATTGAAGATGCATCCGGGCAGTTGGTTAAAACTATAGATTTAGGCACTCAGCCTGCAGGAGCCATCCGTTTTGCATGGGATGGTAAAAATGAAGCGGGTGAACGGCTACCACCTGGTGAATACAACATCAAAGCAGAGGGTAGTACAAATGGGGAATTTTCAAGCCTCCCATTAGCTACATTCAAAAATATTGAAAGTGTTAATATTAACGGCTCAAGCGGCATTATTATTAATACTAAAGAAGGTGCGGTTAGGCTGACTGATGTCGCAGAAATCGCGTAATAGATTTTATGTATTTTTTAGCCAATAGGCTAAATATTTTTTAGGTTAGAGGTTAATTATGAGCTTCAATATTGCATTAACAGGCCTTGCTGCCGCACAAAAAGATTTAGATGTTACCGCCAATAACATTGCCAACGTAAATACCACGGGCTTTAAAGAGTCTCGCGCCGAGTTTGCTGATGTATACGCATCATCAGTATTTAGCGCCGGTAAAACAAAAAATGGTGATGGTGTGCAAACCACCATGGTTGCCCAGCAGTTTCATCAGGGCTCGCTGCAGTTTACTAATAATTCACTGGATTTAGCGATCACAGGTGAGGGGTATTTTGCTACCAGTCAAGACTTAGGCGCACAAGACTTTACCTACACGCGTGCGGGTGCATTTAAGCTTAATAAAGATAACTTTGTTGTAGATGCTAAAGGTAATTTTTTACAAAGCTTCCCAGTTGATGAAGTTAGTGGTGACACGACCTCTGTAAGTCTTAGTACTTCATCTGCTTTACAAATACCAGATTCTTCGGGCTCTCCGCGCTCTACTTCAAACGTTTATACATCATTTAACGTCGATTCTCGAGAAGATGTAATAGCTGTCCCTTTTGATGCAACAGACAGTACTACTTATAACTCTTCGACATCGACCACAATGTATGACTCACTTGGTGAGCCACATGTTCTACAATTCTTTTTTGTAAAAACAGCGCCTAATGAATGGCAAGTACATGGTACGCTTGACAAAACTCCCTTTGATGCAACTGGTGCCGCGACAGCAACACCAAGCCCGCTAAGTACCTTTGGGTTTGATGCTAGCGGTTTGCCTGCAACGACTAATGGTGCTCCAAATGTTGGTCCAACCTTTACTGATGTTAATTTAACCGGAGCTAATTTATCGGGTATTTTATCTAATGGCGCCCAATTTGATGATATTGCGATTAATTGGCGCGATGAGGCCGGTACTGCAAATAGAACGCCTACTCAATATGCGAGTCGCTTTGAGGTGAAAGCACTAGAGCAAGATGGTGCGACAGTAGGTCGCTTAGCGGGTATTGATATTGGTACAGATGGAAAAGTTGTTGCATCTTACAGTAATGGTGATTCAACTTACTTAGGTCAAGTTGCCATGGTGCGCTTTTCAAACTCACAAGGTTTGCAGCAAGTAGGTGACACTTCATGGAAAAAAAGTTTGACCTCGGGGGAACCAATTGCGGGTGAGCCAGGTTCAGGCACACTAGGCAACATTAATTCGTCAGCTCTTGAGCAGTCTAACGTAAACTTAACCAATGAGCTGGTTGATTTGATTAGTGCGCAGCGTAACTTCCAAGCAAACTCTCGTGCGCTTGAGGTTAACTCAACTATTCAACAGAACATCCTTCAGATCAGATAATCATATTTTGATTTACTAAGGCTGCTTAGTGCAGCCTTTTTTATTCCTCTCCTAAAATCTTATTCACACTTAAATTTAATTTGGCACTTATATTGCATTTACTCATACATAGATTTCTTAATGAGTCGATGTTATGGATAAAATGGTCTACATAGCGGCATCTGGCGCTAAACAAAGCATGCAAGGGCTTGCTCTTAAAGCCAATAATTTGGCAAATGCGAATACCACTGGGTTTAAATCTGATTTTGCGCAAGCACGGTCAATGCAGGCTTTCGGTGAAGGTTTGCCGACTCGTGTTTTTGCTATGCAGGAGCGCCCAGGATCTAACATGACATCGGGCGGTGTTGTCGAAACAGGTCGCAGCCTTGATATTGCTATGAGTGATAATGCATGGCTGAGTGTTCAGGATGCCTCCGGTAATGAAGCCTATACAAAAGTGGGTTCGTTAAATATAACGGCTGAAGGAATGTTGACTACCAGCGACGGTCGTCAAGTTATTGGCGAAGGTGGGCCAGTCATATTACCTGTACCGATTGAAAAAATTGAATTTAGCAAAGATGGCACTATTCAAGTTCGCCCTCAAGGTGCACCGGCTAACTTTTTAGAAGAAGTTGATCGGCTAAAAGTGGTTGATGCAAACAACGCTACACTCGAGAAGGGTAACGATGGCTTATTTAGAGCTAAACCAGGCCAAATAGTTGAAACATCAGCCAATGTACAAGTATTAGGTGGCACATTAGAAAAATCGAATGTAAATCCTGTGCATGAAATGGTCGATATGATCAGTCATCAACGCCAATTTGAATTACAAGTAAAACTGATGAAAACAGCTGAAGAGATTGATCAACGTCAAGAACAGCTGATGCGCATCGTTTAACTATAACGTGAGGATATTATTATGAATCCAGCATTATGGATAAGTAAAACAGGGCTTGACGCTCAACAAACAGATATATCGGTTATATCAAATAACTTAGCGAATGCCAGTACAGTGGGTTACAAAAAAAGCCGCGCTATTTTTGAAGACTTACTCTACCAAAATATTAATCAACCAGGCGGTCGCTCATCGCAAGACACCGAAATGCCGTCAGGCTTAATGTTGGGCGCGGGTACTAAGGTGGTGGCTAACCAAAAAAACTTTTCGCAAGGTAATATGCTCACCACTGAAAATTCATTAGATTGGATGATTTCAGGTCCTGGCTTTTTTGAAGTTTTACAGCCTGATGGCAATATTGCTTATTCGCGTAATGGCCAGTTTACTACCGACGGCGACGGGCGTGTTGTAACCTCGGGCGCTGGTTATGTTGTTCAGCCTGAAATGAATGTGCCTGATGATGCACAGTCAATCACCGTATCTCAAGATGGTGAAGTGTCAGTTCGCATTAAAGGTCAAGCCGAAAACGTGGTTATTGGTCAAATTACTATTAGTGATTTTATCAATCCGTCGGGCCTTGAGCCTATAGGGCAAAACCTTTATACCGAAACTGCAGTAAGTGGTGCACCTGTTCAAGGTAACCCGGGGGTTGAGGGCTTAGGTACAATTATTCAAGGTTCACTTGAAACATCAAATGTAAATGTGACCGAAGAGTTGGTTAATTTGATTGAAACTCAGCGAGTTTACGAAATGAACTCAAAGGTAATTTCAGCGGTTGATGAAATGATGAGCTACATCAATCAACAATTATAGTCTTGGGGGATTGTATGCGTAATATCATGTTATTTGCAGTAGGGACTTTACTGTTAAGCGGTTGTGTATCTACACAAAATAATGAAGTAGTGCAGGACGATCCCTACTATGCACCTATGTATCCTGAGCCTAATATGGAGCCAGTGGTAGCAACTGGCTCTTTATTCAGTACTCAGTTATCGAATGACTTATATGCCGATAAGAAAGCACTTAGAACAGGCGATATCATTACGGTTAAATTGCAAGAGTCAACCCAAGCCACAAAAGCGGCTAAAACAGAAACAGATAAACAAACAGATGCTAGCCTCGATCCTGTTATTGGTTTAGGTGGTTTACCGGTTAATATTGGTGGCGATAGTATTCAATTTGGGGTTGGTAGTGATGCGTCGTTTAAAGGTGACTCAAGATCAAATCAATCAAACAGCCTAGTTGGCGATATTTCGGTTAACGTGATGCGAGTATTACCAAATGGTAATTTGGTGATTCGCGGTGAAAAATGGCTAACGCTAAATACCGGTGAAGAATTTATTCGCTTAGAGGGGTTAGTGCGTCCACAAGATGTTAATGCTGATAATACCGTTGAGTCTAATCGTATTGCGAATGCGCGTATTCAGTATTCAGGTAAGGGTCAAACTCAAGAGGCACAAAGCCCGGGTTGGTTAACGCGTTTCTTTAGTAGCTCATTGTTTCCCTTTTAGAGGACATTCAACATGAATGGTTTTAAAGTTTTTTGTTTTATGGTGCTACTAGGCTGGCAATTTACTGCCAGTGCTGAGCGAATTAAAGATGTATCTATGGTTGAAGGGGTGCGCTCAAACCAATTAGTGGGCTATGGATTGGTTGTTGGTTTACCGGGCACCGGAGAGCAAAGCCGTTTTACCGAGCAAAGTTTTAAAGGCATGCTTAATAGTTTTGGTATTACACTACCTGCGAGTTTAAAGCCAAAAATTAAAAATGTTGCAGCGGTTGCTGTTCATGCTGAACTCCCTCCATTTAGAAAGCCAGGGCAGACTATTGATATAACCGTGTCATCAATTGGCAGTGCAGGCAGCCTGCGCGGTGGTACATTATTACAAACATTCCTAAAAGGGGTTGATGGTAATGTTTACGCCATCGCTCAAGGCAGTTTAATTGTAGGTGGCTTAGGCGCTGAAGGCCTAGATGGCAGCCGAGTCGTTATTAATACGCCAACCGTAGGGCGTGTGCCAAACGGTGCCACGGTTGAACGTGCCGTTAAAAGCCCATTTATGCAAAACGATTATATTACCTTTAATTTAAACCGTCCGGACTTTACAACCGCAAAACGTTTAGAGAAAACCATAAATGATTTAATCGGCCCAAATAGCGCACAAGCACTCGATGCGGCTTCTATTCGCGTTATTGCACCTCGTGATGCCTCGCAACGTGTATCGTATTTATCAACTCTTGAAAACTTAGAGTTTAAGCCTGCGGATACTTCGGCAAAAATAATTGTTAACTCACGCACCGGCACTATAGTTATTGGAAAAAATGTAAAATTACAACCTGCGGCAATTACACATGGTGGCCTTACTGTGACCATTGCTGAGCAACAAAATGTGGCACAGCCAAATCCTTTAGCAGAGGGGGAAACAGTGGTTACCCAACAAAGTATTATTGACGTTAATCAAGATGATTCACGTGCTTTTGTATTTGACCCAGGTGTAAGCCTTGATGATTTAGTTCGTGCTATTAATGAAGTTGGCGCTGCCCCTGGCGATTTAATGGCGATTCTTGAAGCACTTAAAGAAGCCGGTGCAATTAACGGTCAGCTTGTTGTAATTTAGTTTTATAAGATTCTAGACCCTAAGCCCTAGGGTCTTTAACCCTTAACCTTTCATCCTTAACCTTTCATCGCTACTCTTCTTTTGGCTCAATTATTGCATTTAACTAGGTATTATTAATTATTGTGTCAAAAAGCTGATGGAAACAAATCATCTAGATAAGCAAAACTTTTTTGATTTAGGCAACTTAGACTCTTTGCGTCGAGATGCTTTAAACAGCGGTGATGCATCAACCGATGCATCTAAAGTGGCGTTAAAAAAAGCGGCGGCACAATTTGAAGCTATCTTCACCCAAATGCTACTGAAAAGTATGCGTAAAGCCAATGAGGCTTTTGAAGACAAAGAAAGCCCATTTAATGCAAGTGGCGTGAAGTTTTTTGAAGAAATGCACGACCAACAGATGGCTACAGAGCTTTCATCAAATGGCTCTTTAGGTCTTGCTGATTTAATTGTGCAGCAACTATCGCCAGATGGAAAAAACTTTATGCCAGGCTCAGTTCTTCGTACAACGTCAGATTTCTTTAGTGACCAACGTGCGGGTAGCACCTTACCTCATCAAGAAAACCAAAAGGTCACTGAAAAAGTGCCGCTCGTTGATTCAACTGAAAAAAGCGAACAAAACATAGCGTCTGGCACATTTGAAAATGCTGAGGAATTTGTAAGTACAGTGTGGGAGCATGCAAAAACAGCGGCTAAGAAAATTGGTTTAAATCCGGCGGTTATGGTTGCGCAAGCAGCATTAGAAACTGGCTGGGGTAAACATATTATCAGTAAAGGTGATGGCAATAGCTCAAATAATTTATTCAATATAAAGTCAGATAAAAGTTGGCAGGGCGAAAAAGCCAGTAAGGTCACTTTAGAGTTTGAGCAAGGCGCTGCAGTTAAAAAGCAAGCAAGCTTTAGAGCGTATGACTCAATAAAAGATAGTGTGAATGATTTTGTGGATTTTTTAACGCAGAACCCTCGCTATCAAGATGCATTAAACAATACAGCAAAGCCGCACAAATTTTTAGACTCTTTACAGCAAGCCGGTTATGCAACCGACCCTAACTATGCAGACAAAATAAAAAGAGTGCTTAACAGTAACGAGTTAAAGAATATCGCCACAAGCATTATCCGCCAAGGAGTAGAGTAACATGTCGTTTAATTTATTAAATATTGCTAATTCAGGAATAAGAGCAAACTCTGAGTTATTGCAAACGACAAGTAAAAACATCGCAAACGTTAATACTGAAGGGTATGTACGAGAGCGCACTGAATTTACTACCATGATTGATAATCAGGTGAGCCGCGGTCAAACGTACCGGTTATTAAATGAGTTTGCACAAAAGCAATTAAACCGAGATACCTCAAATAAAAGCTTTTTTGATCAATTTGTTAGCGAGGCGAGTCGGGTTGATCAAATTTTTTCAGAAAAATCAAACAGCTTATCAACTAGTATCAACTCGATGTTTAACAACGTGCAAGAAGCACTTAACCAACCTTCATCTACGGTTGCTCGTTCATTGGTGATGAGTGATGCGCAAAATCTGATTGATCAAATGGACCGGCTTGCAGGTATTGTTTCAGAGCAAAAAGCAGTGGTTAATGAGCAATTAGAAATATTTTCTGAAGAGGCGAATACGTTAATCGAAAGTATTAGTTCGTTAAATCAAGAAATTGCGGGTGTTCATGGCACTAAAAACGAAGCAGATGCTAGCTCAGCTTACAATGAGCGTGATAAAGCAATACGTGATTTATCAAAACTAATTGATATAGAAACACTCGATGGCCCTAATGGTGAAAAACAAGTATTTATGGGCACAGGTGAAGCGGTTGTTATGCAAAATGGTTCATTTAACTTGTTTTCGATTAGTGGCGATCCCGATGCCAATTTTAAAGAGTTACGCTTAGATGTAAATGGTGGCCAAGCCGTTCCACTAGAAATAGATGCCACTAAACTCAAAGGTAAAATTGGTGGCTTATTGGCATTTAGAGACGATATTTTGGTGCCTGCACAAAATCAAATAGGTCAGATGGGCATTGCGCTTGCTGATTCGTTTAATCAGCAAAACCGTTTAGGAATGGATGCAAACGGTGAGCTTGGAGGAGATATTTTTGATATCCCAACGGTCAGTGCTTTTGTTTATCAAGCAAATACCGGAACAGCTAATATGTCAGCAACCGTTGAAGCTGGTAAAGGCAGTGAACTACCAGCGAGTGATTTTGTGATCACCTATACGGGGAACCCTAACGAAGTAAGTATTCAGCCAATAGATAATAAAGGCGAGCCTTTAGGCAGTGCATCGTTAGCTGTTATTCCACCGAGTGGCATTATTGACTCTGCGGCAATCACCAGTGGGGAGTCGTTTGGTTTAGAGCTAAACGTAACCGGAGCTGGTAATGCCGGTGATCAATTTCAGATAAAACTTAATAGTGGCGCGGCTGGCAATATATCGCTGACAACAGGTCGAGGAGAAGACATTGCATTGGCCTCTCCAATTAGAACAGCAGACGGGCTTGATAATACAGGCACTGGGACTATTTCACCGGGTGATGTGAGCGATGTAACTACCGGCAGTTTTACAAACCCTTTAGGCTTAGCAAATGGTCCTATTAACATTGTTAAAACTGCTAATGCTAACGAATATCAACTTACTGATGGTAATGGTACAACCACGTTTACGGTTACACCGCCTGCTAACAATATTTTGGCGCAAGCAGGGCCTCCTTATAATGGCTATGGTTTTGACTTTAATATTGAAGGGGTACCGGCTACAGGTGATACCTTTAATTTAGAATTTAATGAAGGCGGTTTTGATGATAACCGTAATGGTCAAAAACTCGCTGACTTACAAAATAGCGATTTAGTACGTCAAAATGTGGTAGCAAGTGCCTCAGCCGATAATCATAAAACCTTGAACCAGGCCTATGCTGGATTAGTAACCGATGTTGGTGTAGTAACCAGTCAAGCAAAAACCAACGGGGCGGCATTTGATGCTTTAGCACAGCAATCAGAAGCCTGGTATGAATCGTTATCCGGCGTAAATTTAGATGAAGAGGCAGCTAATTTGCTGCGTTTTCAGCAATCTTATGCTGCATCGGCTCAAGTACTGTCTGCAGCACGTTCTATTTTTGACACTTTACTGAGTGCGGCGAGGTAATTATGCGTTTATCAAATAATTTAATGTATCAAAATAACATTAATAAAATACTTGAGAATCAACAAAATGTAGCTGGTGCGCAGGAGCGCGTTACGACAGGTCAAAAATATTTGAGTACCTCAGAAAACCCTGCTGCTATTTCGCAGGGTATGTTGTACACCAATAAAATAGAAACTAATGAGCAGCTGACGAAGAATATTAACCAGCTAAAAGGGCGTTTAGAAACCGAAGAAAGTTTATTACAAGGTATGAACGACACTATTTTAGAAGCGCAAATGTTAACTATACGAGCGGGCAATGGTTCGTTAGATAAAGGTGATTTGGCTTCGGTTGCCAGTGAACTAAAAGAATTGCAAAAATCGCTGCTTAACTTAATGAATAGTCAATCTGAAGGGGGGAAATACCTTTTCTCTGGCTATCAAGACGATATTCAAACTTATACATTTAATAGCACTAATGGCAAATACGAATACCAAGGCGATCAAGGCCAGCACGAAGTAACCATTGCAAAAGGCGTTGAGATCAAATCAAGCGATAATGGCTTTAATGTATTTGAACGAGTTGATGCACGTCTTGATGTGGTATCGAATGGTGGAGCGCCATCAGGCGGTATTACCGCTGGAACTGTTTATGTTCAAAATCAAGGTGAGTTTGATCGTTTTCATAAAGATAATTATAACTCAGACCCAGATCCGCTTATTTCTCCGACGATCAATACCTATAATGTTAACGTGATCCCTGGTGCGACACCCTCAGCGCCAGATCAATATGAAATATTACGTGATGGCACACCGCTCGTACCGCCTGTTACTGGTGAGGTAACCGACGAACCAATTGAATTTGCAGGCATGGAAATTCAACTTGAGGGGGCGGCACCCGGGCAGCTAGATTTTACCCTTGAAAAGCCAGGTAAAGAAAATGTGCTTAATACGCTTGAAGATCTGATCACTAGTCTAAATGACGAACAACTTGATGGAGCGCAAATTAACCAAGCGTTATCGGATGGCTTAATTCAGCTTAAAAATGCCAGTGAGCAAATTGTGTTTACTCAGGCTGGCCTAGGTGGGCGTATGAACGTGGTGGAGCGTGTGACCGATTCAAACAGTGCTCTAGATATTAATAATCAAGAAAACAGAGCGAGCTTAATTGAAATTGATCCTGCTGCAGCTATTAGTGAACTTACTAAACAAGAGTCTGGTTTACAGGCTTCACAAGCGACTTTTGGTCGCTTGGCTAAACTTTCATTATTCGATTATTTATAAATACCATCCAAGGCAGGTTATTACTATACGAGAAAAGTAGGTAATAACTTGCCTTAACGAAGCGGCAAAAAACTGTCACCCCCTTTTTATCTTCTGTCAAAAAATCGCTAACTTCTAATTTAAAGCCGCAATAAGTGTTATTTAGTTGTTTTAAAACATAGGGTTAATCTTTTTTTACTAGTTGGCACAAGTAATGCATTCAACTAGTCATAGACAGTGTGGTTTTTGCTTAAATATTTTGAACCACATTCTGATTGAAACTAGGAGATGGTAAAATGGCTTTAAGCGTAAATACAAATGTTGCATCACTTAATGGGCAACGCAATCTATCTAAATCTAGCATGGCACTTGAAACCTCAATGCAGAGACTATCATCTGGTTTGCGTATTAATAGCGCAAAAGACGATGCTGCAGGTTTACAAATTGCCAACCGACTAACGTCTCAGGTTAATGGCCTAACGGTTGCTCAGCGTAATGCCAACGATGGTATTTCTATGGCGCAAACTGCTGAAGGTGCAATGCAAGAGTCAGCAAATATTCTGCAACGTATGCGTGACTTATCACTGCAATCAGCGAATGGTTCAAATAGTGCGGTTGACCGTGCATCACTGCAAAAAGAAGTAGCAGCCCTGCAACAAGAGCTCACTCGAATTGCAGATACCACTAAATTTGGTGGCACCAGCTTACTTGACGGCACTTTTGGTACTAAACAGTTTCAGGTAGGTGCAAATGCGAATGAAACCATTAATGTAAGTTTACGTAATGTTGCTGCCGATGCTATTGGTTCTAATGAAATTGATGGGCCAGGTACTGTATTTGGTGTAGTTGCCGCAGGCAGTATGGCCGCTAACGAAGTTGTATCTGCTGGTTCACTAAATATTAATGGTACTGATGTGGCTTTCGGGGCTAATGATGGCGCCGATGGGGTTGCTAATAAGATTAATTCAGCCGCGTCAGGCGTTACAGCCGAGGCTCGCTTAGAGGTAGTTATTGGTGGAGTAACAAACCTTGATAATGCAACAATTAATATTGGTGATGATAACTATGATTTAGGCACATATGGTGGCGAAATGGCTCGTTTAGCTGAAGATATGGTTGCTGATGGTTATGATGCAGTTTACGACTCTGATGCTGGAACGATTACGCTAAAAGCAACGGGTGTTGATGGTATTGAATCTGTTATGGATGCAGGTACTCCAGCTGGTGGATTAACGTTTGACGGAACTGCTGCAGCTACAGCGGCGGCTTCAAAAACGTCAGAAATTAATTTGTCATCACCGAATAAAATTGGTATTTCAAATGATGGTTCAGCGAATGAGCTAGAGATGTTTAATGGTGCATTGAGTGAGTTATCATCGGTTGAAGCGATAGATATTAGTGGTACAACTAGTGAGGGGGCTCAATCGGCAATTCAAACAATTGATGCTGCATTGGCACAAATAGATACTCAGCGTGCCGATTTAGGTGCGGTGCAAAACCGTTTTGGCTTTACTATTGCCAACCTTGCTAACGTATCTGAAAACGTGTCAGCTTCGCGTAGCCGTATTCAAGATACCGATTACGCGCTTGAAACCGCAACGTTAACTAAAAACCAAATCATGCAACAAGCAGGTACTACTATTTTGTCTCAGGCAAATCAGTTACCACAGGCCGCATTAAGTCTTTTAGGTGGCTAATGCCAGCTAGTTATAAAAAAGCCAAGCAAATATGCTTGGCTTTTTTATTTGTATTTCAATCAATTAAAAGTTTTTACTGTTTTTTTTAAAAAAAAGCTAAAGGTAATTTTATAACGGCCGTTAACTTAATTAGAACGGAGCTTGAACAGATTTTTATTGTGATGGCTCTTGGTTAAAATCAATTAGTTACATTACGAAAGTAATCAGGAGTTATAACATGGCTTTATCAGTAAATACTAACGTTGCATCATTAAATGCACAAAGAAACTTATCAAAATCTAGCGAAGCATTAGGTACATCAATGCAACGTCTTTCATCTGGTATGAAAATTAACAGTGCGAAAGATGATGCGGCAGGTCTACAAATTGCGAACCGTCTTTCTTCACAAATTAATGGTTTAGGTGTTGCACAGCGTAACGCGAATGATGGTATCTCAATGTCGCAAACTGCTGAGGGTGCGATGCAAGAGTCATCAAACATCTTACAACGTATGCGTGATCTATCTCTACAATCAGCTAATGGTTCAAACGATGCTAACGCTCGTGCAGCACTACAAAAAGAAGTGGGCGCATTACAGCAAGAGCTTACTCGTATCGCTGAAACGACTAAATTTGGTGGTACAAGCTTACTAGATGGTTCGTTCGGTACTAAACAATTCCAAGTGGGTTCAAACGCTAACGAAACAATCAACGTAACTTTGCGTGATGTATCAGCAGATGCGATTGGTGCAAATGAAATTGATGGTGCTGGTTCTGTATTTGGCGCAGCTGCTGCAGCTGGTGACATGGCTACAAATGAAGCTATAACAGCAGGTACGCTTAATATTAATGGTGTCGATGTTGCACTCTTAGCTGATGATGGTGCTGATGGTGCTGCAGCAAAAATAAATGCTGCTGCTACAGGCGTAGTTGCTGAAGCTCGTCTAGAAGTGACTATTGCTGGTATCACTAATACAGATAACGCTACGATTAATGTTGGCGATGACAACTATGATTTAGGAACGTATGGTGGTGAGATGTCTCGCTTAGCTGAAGATATGGTTGCCGATGGTTACGATGCAGTTTATGACTCTGATGCTGGAACGATTACGCTAAAAGCAACGGGTGTTGATGGTATTGAATCTGTTATGGATGCAGGTACTCCAGCTGGTGGTTTAACATTTGATGGAGTAACTGCATCTACAGCAACGGCTTCAAAAACATCAGAAATAAACTTATCATCACCGAACAAAATTGGTATTTCTAATGATGGAACTGCCGATGAGACTGAGTTGTTTAGTGGTTCTACAAGTTCTTTGACATCAGTTGAAAGTATTGATATTTCTGGGGCAACAAGTCAAGGTGCACAAGATGCAATTCAAACAATTGATGCGGCGCTTGCGCAAATTGATGCACAACGTGCTGACTTAGGTGCGGTACAAAACCGTTTTGGTTTCACTATTGCTAACCTTGCAAACGTATCAGAAAACGTATCAGCTTCTAAAAGCCGTATCGAAGATACAGATTACGCTGCAGAAACGGCTAAACTGACTAAAAACCAGATTATGCAACAGGCTGGTACAACAATCTTAGCTCAGTCTAACCAGTTGCCACAGGCAGCACTTAGCTTATTAGGTTAATTTAACAATAAGCTCTATACTTAACTACTAAGGAAGGGGCAACCCTTCCTTTCTTGTATAGGTATAAAGCTTTATATCGCTTTATAGTAGGAGCGAATTATGGAAACGCAAAGTTTAAATCTAAATATCAGCTCAGCGCAAAAAGGTGAGGTTACCTCAAGTTACCAAACCCCATCACAAGTTAAGCAAAATGCTGATGAACAAAAGAATACACCCATCACCACCACTGCAAGTAATAGCGAAATTTCTAAAACTGAGTTATCACCTGAAAAACTAGAGAAGGTGGTACAGCAATTGCAGGACTTTATGGGCGAAATGAATCGCAGCCTTCAGTTTAAGGTCGACGAAGATTCTGGCCGTAATGTTATTAAGGTGATTGATAAAGAAAGTGGTGATTTAGTTAAGCAGTACCCGTCTGAAGAGGTATTAGGTATCGTTGCTAAATTAGCGGAAGCCACCGGTGTATTGGTTGATTTTAAAGTTTAGTTTTCAGTAATTTAAGAGGGTAATTATTATGGATATTTCATTTAAAGGTATAGGTTCAGGGCTTCAAGTTAATGAAATTGTAACTGCTTTAGTGAATGCTGAAAAAAGCCCTTACCAAGCTCGAGTAACTAAACAGCAAGCAAACTTTACTACCGATATATCTGCAGTAGGTACCCTAAAAGCCTCTTTGGAAGAGCTTAATGGTTCACTAGAATCATTGGGTGACATCGAAAACTTTCAAAAGCGCACTATCAGTGGCAGTGACGACTTTGTTTCTTTAAGCTCTGAAAAAAACGCGCAAACCAATAATTACTCTATTAAAGTTAATAGTTTGGCTGAGAACCAAAAGCTAACATCAAATGCTATAGCTGGCGATGAAGCGGTGGGAGAGGGTAAGCTCACGATTAGTTCTGGCTCTAACAGTTTTGACATAAATGTGTCAGACACAGCAAAGCTGGCTGATATACGTGACGCGATTAATGACTCTGCTGACAATGATTCAGTTAATGCTACTATTATTACCGATGATACGGGGCAGCGATTAGTGTTATCAAGTAAAGAAACCGGCGCAGAAAACGCAATAAAAATTGTAGTTGATGATGTCGGTGATGGTGGTAATACAGACTTGTCTGGCTTGTCTCGTCTTGCGTATGATAGTGATACAACATCAACAACGTATGCTGAAAACTTAAACGAAGTAACAGCAGCGACGGATGCTTCAATTACGATTGATGGGACGCTTGTTGCGACAAGCAGTACAAATGAATTTAAAGATGTCATTGAGGGCGTCACCATTAATGCCAAAAAAACTCACAATGCAGACGATGATTTAAGTAAAGCAACTATCACTGAAAATAATAATAATGTTGCTGCTGGATTAAAGTCGTTTGTAGAGAAGTTTAATGCATTTATTGATTTATCAAATCAGCTCGGTCGCTCTAGCGCTGAAGAGGGCGTTGGTGCACTTGCGGGTGATTCATTACTTAGAGGCTCTGTAAACCAAGTACGCTCGATGTTAACATCTGAATTTAGCACGGGTAATGGTA
Source organism: Pseudoalteromonas sp. TB41 (assembly GCF_000497975.1). Lineage (NCBI taxonomy): Bacteria > Pseudomonadati > Pseudomonadota > Gammaproteobacteria > Alteromonadales > Pseudoalteromonadaceae > Pseudoalteromonas > Pseudoalteromonas sp. TB41. The sequence goes on from NZ_AUTH01000082.1 coordinate 25,310, forward strand.
ATACCGACTTTTTAGCTAACTTTGGTATTAGAACTGAGCGCTCAGGTAAGTTAAGTATTGATTCTGACGCTCTTAAAGCTGCCGTAGAAAGCGATCCACAAGCTATTCAAACGTTTTTTGTTGGCGAAAATGACGGTGATGGTTTTGTTGGCCAGTTAGATACTGTTATTAAAGGTTATACGGCCTCTGATGGTATTTTTAGTTCACGTATTGAAGGGCGTGAAACACAACTCGATAAGCTACAAGATGAAGTTGATGCATTTAATAGCCGAATGAAAAAGTATGAAGAGCGACTATATAGCCAATACAATGCCATGGATATATTAGTTGCTAACCTAAACTCGACAGGAGGTTACTTGCAGCAGCAATTAGCTAACCTACCGGGTGTGGCTAAAAAGTCTAGCTAAACAATTAACTTTGTTTAGCAAATAAAGCCTGGCTTATGAGTCAGGTTTTTTTATGTTTGTTCGATTGTTAGTAACTAACTGTGTTGTTTTATAGTGAGGTTTGAGGAAATAAAAATACAGAGTGAAAAATCTGCTTAATCACTCTGTAAAGGGGAATAAAATAGGGGGTTAGCTAAGGCAAGAAGTGTTTTTAAATATTAGATTTATACTTATTTACAGCTTTTTTATTTTTTTGATTACCAACTATTTTAACCGCTAATAGTTGCTTTTGATTATCTATTTTAACAGATAGCTGTTCTATTAGGTTAATTAAAAACTCAAGTTCAGTAGCTGAATAATGAGTTTTTTCTCTAGAAAGTGAGCTACTTATGTGAATATCAAGTTTATTATGAATATTCAGCGCTTGCTCAATATCCCAATCTTCTGAGTCAGCAATCAAACTTACTAGCTCATTGCAATATGCTCGAGTCTCACTATCTTTAACTTGTGAGCTTGTAACCCGATTTAAAGACATTACAGTTGTGGTTCTCTTTGTTCGAATGGAATTGCTTCCCAGCCTGACTTAATCTCTTTAATTAAGGTAATTACTTCATCAATTTTATCAATGTTGTTTTCAAGGTTTGCAGTTAATAAGCAACGCTGACAGTAATCGTACAAAGAGTCTAAGTTAGTTGATACTTCATTATTGTCTTCAAAATTTAACACTTGCTGCAACGCACCAAGTAGCACAATACAATCAGAGATTGCGTTGCCTTTTTTTTCTAACTCTTTACGTTCAATAAATCCTTTTGCAGCAGAGAGCTTGCCAACAATATTTACAAACACGAGTTTGACTTGATCATAAGGTGTCATCTCTTTAACGCTGCTAACTGTTATTTGACGGTATTTATTGATTGATGCATGAGCCATAGGTAATTCCTTAAATTTTAATTACATGTTCAGAACTCTAAGCAAGTTTAGTTCCAACATAAGTTTGACTATTACTTTATCGGCCAAAACAGTCACACCTTTAAATAATAATAGCAGTTTTTATGAGTTTTTACTGTGTGAAATCGTATCATTGAAAATCGCATTATATGTCGTTTAATTCATCCTAAGTATGTATGTCACTAAAACTACCCAGGCAATTAATAGTTATAAAGTATTGACTTTGTGCGGCCAGTGTCTGTTTTTTGGCGTTAATGTCAAAAAATCGCCGCTATTGCTTGCATCCAAACCCAACTGGCTTACAATTTGATTAATAAAACAAATTAGTGAAATAAATGGCTCGCTAAAGATGATCTTAATTTTAGATAATAATAACAATCGCTCTATTGGATTATACGCATCGCTTACTTTTATTGGTGAGGCGGTACAGTTGCAAACAGAAGCTGACTTTGAACAGGCATGTAGCCACTATCAAAACAAAGAATGTATTGTGGTGTTAGGTGCTTTGCAGTCTTTAGATCACGAAAGTTTAATTAAACGATACCCAACATTTCCTTTTTTACTCATTGGTGAAACGCTTAAACCTTTGTTGAGTTTGGCTAATGTTGTGGGGTTGATATGTGAGCCATTTACTCATGAAATAACCACACAGCTGTTACACGACTGTCAGCAATATCAGCGCATGTTGCCGCATGAACATAAAAATAATAAAGAGAAAAGCACCTTTGATGGTCTTGTTGGTGAAACCAAAGCCGTAAAAGATTTACGCTTTTTAATTACGCAGGTTGCTAAAACCGATGCTAACGTACTTATTTTAGGTGAGTCGGGCACAGGTAAAGAAGTAGTTGCCCGAAACGTACATTTGCTTTCTAAGCGTAACAAAGGCCCATTTGTACCAGTAAACTGTGGGGCAATTCCTGCAGAGCTACTAGAAAGTGAACTATTTGGTCATGAAAAAGGTGCATTTACCGGCGCTATTTCAGCACGTAAAGGCCGGTTTGAATTGGCGCAAGGTGGCACCCTATTTTTAGATGAAATCGGCGACATGCCACTGCAAATGCAGGTTAAGTTACTGCGAGTGCTACAAGAGCGCAGCTATGAGCGCGTTGGTGGTACTAAAGCGATTCAAGCTGATGTGCGTGTTATTGCCGCAACCCACCGAGACCTTGAAAACATGATAGAAAAAGGCTCATTTAGAGAAGATTTATACTATCGTCTCAATGTTTTTCCTATTGAGAGCCCATCTCTTGCTCAACGCGCAGAAGACATACCATTACTACTTAAAGAGCTTATGCGCCGCGTAAATGAGCAAAGCGGTACTACGGCTAAGTTTACAGAGCGTGCTATTGATAGTTTAAAAGAACATTCTTGGCCGGGTAATATCCGTGAGCTCGCGAACCTAGTTGAGCGTATGGTTATTATGTTCCCAGATAAGGTGGTGGATGTTCCTGACTTACCTAACAAATACCGCTACATTGAAGTTGAAGCCTATGAGCCTCAGTATCCAGAAGAACTGATGGAGCGTGATGCGTTTAATGATATTTTTAGCGGCGGATTTAGTGAAGACGAAATAGATCTCGAAGATGATTTTGCTCAAGCGGCCCCTGGGTTATTGCCCGATGAAGGTATTGAGCTTAAAGAGTACTTAGCTGAGCTTGAAATTAACTTAATCACACAGGCATTAGAGCGCTTTGATTACGTTGTCGCCCGTGCTGCTGAAGTACTTGGCGTAAGGCGAACCACACTGGTCGAAAAAATGAAAAAATATAACTTGTCTAGGGATTAAGAGCAAAGTGCAGGTGTTATATTTTAGGTATTAGGTATTAGGTATTAGGTATTAGGTATTAGATATTAGGTTAGAAAAACTAAACACCGGTAGTTACACTGAATCCGTTACAGGTTCTATTTTTTAGCAGGTTTACCCCACGTCTGCGTTGGGTGCCAACTTACTGTTTTTTGGGTAAATATAACAATTAAAGGGTTAAAACCAAAAAGCCTAAAGTTATGCTATTTGCTTAACCTTTAACCTTTAACCTTTAACCTTTAACCTTTAACCTTTAACCTTTAACCTTTAACCTTTAACCTTTAACCTTTAACCTTTAACCTTTAACCTTTAACCTTTAACCTTTAACCTTTAACCCTAACTTTTTAACTTCTTCCTTCCTAAAACAGTTATTACTATGATCGTTAACCATTCCGCACGCCTGCATGTAGGCATACACTGTGGTTGGGCCTAAAAACTTAAAACCGCGCTTTTTTAAATCTTTTGCAAATAACGTTGATGCTTCAGTAACTGCAGGGTAATCCGCAAGCGTCTCTAAATCGTTTACCTGAGGTTTATTACCAACAAACCGCCACTGGTAATCACTAAAGCTGCCAAACTCTTTTTGAATAGCAATGAAGCACTTTGCATTATTAATTGCTGCGGCTATTTTTAAGCGATTGCGAACAATTCCCGCATTTTGCATTAATGTTTCTAGGTCCTGCTCAGTAAAGGCCGCTACTTTATTTACGTCAAAGTTGGCAAAGGCATTTTTATAATTCTCACGCTTTTTTAATATGGTGTACCAGCTGAGCCCCGCTTGTGCCGATTCTAATGTCAAAAACTCAAAAAGTAGGTGATCGTTATACACAGGTACGCCCCATTCATGGTCATGGTAATCCACGTAGTCTGGTTTTGAAGTATCTAACCATGGACAGCGATACTGAGCTTCCTCTTTCATGCTTATTCCTTAGCGCGTCATTTTTACGGCACGTATTTTAACTGTTTAAATTGTTGATATTATAAGGAAATAATTTTGGTACATATTGTGCATTATCCAGTGTATCTACATTATTTTAGAGAGTTGATTATGGCCCTTGCAAGTGTGCTAAAACCTCAGTTTATTTCTGCTAATCAGTATAACCCATGTTTACTGCAAGAGGAGTATGTTGGTGAGTTGAGTGATTTGCGTCAACAAGCAAGTTGGCTCTCTCATCTGGTTGATACCATGCCTGCGGGCGTGATTGTACTTGATGGTAAAGGAATGATCGCTAAGGCAAACCAAATAGCTATCGATATGCTCGGCGAGCCATTAGAAGGAGAGAAGTGGTTTAGCGTTATTCAGCGCTCATTTCGTCCTCATCAAGATGATGGTCATGAAGTGTCGTTAAAAGATGGACGCTTAATAAAGCTCGATATTACTGCACTCGCGCCTGAGCCTGGGCAACTTATACTAATGACCGATTTAACCGAAACCCGACGCTTACAAAAGCGAGTCGCGCATATGCAGCGTTTAAGTGCCTTAGGTAAAATGGTGGCGTCTTTGGCTCATCAAGTACGCACACCGTTATCAGCGGCTATGTTGTATGCTGCAAATTTAGGCTCAAAACGCTTATCCGAAGCTTCTCGCGGCAGTTTTCATACTAAATTAATGTCACGTTTAAAAGATTTAGAAACCCAAGTAAACGACATGCTGTTATTTGCTAAAAGTGGTGATCAGCAAGTTGTTGAGCAAGTGTCGATGCAACAGCTACTAAGTGAAGTTAAAGCCGGTGCCGATGCTATGGTAGCGCTCAATGATAGCGAATTAAATGTGAGCTTACCTGAACCCGATATTGAAATTATGGGTAACAAAACAGCATTGGCTAGCGCAATTCAAAATCTTATTCATAACAGTATTCAAGTCATTGGCAATGGCGCACAAGTACATCTTAGTGCTTTGCGTGATAAGCAAAACGCTGACTTTGTGCGCATTAGCGTTAGTGACAATGGTCCAGGTATTGACCTAGGCCAGAGCGAGAAAATATTTGAACCCTTTTATACCACTAAAAGCCAAGGTACTGGTTTAGGACTTGCCGTTGTAAGTTCAGTGGCCAGTGCACATCAGGGACGTGTTGAAGCAAACAACAACCCACAAGGGGGAGCAATTTTTAGTATGTTGCTACCTATTAGTGTCACATCTAAATTAGGGGAGTCACAATGAGTAACACTATTTTAGTTGTAGAAGATGACGCCGGACTTCGTGAAGCATTAATTGATACGCTTGAAATGTCAGGTATAGCCTGTATGGCCGCCAATAGTGCCGAGCAAGCCATGGTGCTACTAAAAAAAGAAGCATTTTCATTGGTGGTCAGTGATGTACAAATGGGCGCAATGAGCGGCTTGGATTTATTACGTAGTATTAAATTAAATTACCCTGATTTACCCGTACTAATGATGACGGCCTACGCCACTATTGATGATGCTGTAGAGGCTATGCGTTTAGGCGCGATTGATTATATGGCTAAGCCATTTGCACCAGAAGTGCTATTGAATATGGTGAGTCGTTACTTACCAGAAAAAGAAAAAGAAACAGACGGTCCTATTGTTGCCGACCCTAGTAGTATTCAACTACTTGAACTTGCAGGTAAAGTTGCTCGTTCAGATGCCAGTGTGATGGTGCTTGGGCCAAGTGGCTCTGGTAAAGAAGTACTGGCGCGTTATATTCATGACAAATCAAAACGCTGTAACGAACCGTTTGTAGCGATTAACTGTGCTGCTATTCCTGAAAATATGCTCGAAGCCACTTTATTTGGTTATGAGAAAGGCGCGTTTACCGGTGCTATTCAAGCTTGCCCTGGTAAGTTTGAACAAGCACAGGGCGGTACTATTTTACTTGATGAAATCACCGAAATGGATTTAGGCTTACAAGCTAAACTACTGCGGGTATTACAAGAACGCGAAGTTGAGCGTTTAGGCGGTCGTAAAACCATTGCACTGGATGTACGTGTGCTTGCCACAAGTAACCGAGAGTTAAAAGAAGCGGTTGCTGAAAACCAGTTCCGCGAAGATTTATACTATCGACTCAATGTTTTCCCACTGCTGTGGCGACCACTGTGTGAGCGCCCAGGGGATATTATAGTGCTGGCTAAACATTTGATTGAACGTCACTTAAGTAAAAGCAAAGAGCCAATGGCGTACCTAGATACAAGCGCTGAACAAAAACTGCTTAGCCATAGCTGGCCCGGTAACGTACGCGAACTAGATAACGTTATCCAGCGAGCATTAATTTTACGCAGTGGGAATAGTATTGATGAGCATGCTATTTTTATCGAAAATCTAGCCCCAACGCATTTTGTGGTAGAAACTAAAGCTGACATTGAGCCTGTAAAAAGTAGTCTCAGTAACGCTTATTATGATGAAAAAGCAGCGCCTGCAGATGAGCAAAAAAATGATTTGTTAGCCGTCGATACAGGTAGTTACAAAGATGAGCTTAAAGATAAAGAACATCGTATTATTTTAGAAACCTTGGCACGCTGCCAAGGAAAACGTAAAGAGGTCGCCGAAACCTTAGGTATTAGCCCGCGTACTTTACGCTACAAATTAGCACAAATGCGTGATTTAGGTATTTCCCTCCCAGCATAACCCCCATAAGCCCTAAGTTCAATCACTTGAATTTAGGGCTGTCAAAACTCTGACTGCTTAATTATTTTACTTAAATCGTTGTTTTAATTGATTTTAATTTTTGGCATGTTTTGTGCTTTATTCTCTTTAAGAGTTTACTGCATTATCAGAGACAATTATGAAAATTCAAAACAGTGCTTTATTTCAAGAAATGCAATCAATGGCTGCAGAGGCCACACGTAGTAATCAAGTTAATAACTTGCCAACGCAAGTGCAATCAACCTCTACAGCACAGTTTGGTGACATGTTGAGTAATGCCCTTAATACAGTGCATGAACTTCAGCAAGACGCAGGACAAAAAGTAAAAGCGGTAGAGAATGGCGACAGAAGCGTATCACTTGCTGAGGCTATGATTGCTTCGCAAAAGTCTTCTGTGGCATTTGAAGCTACGGTACAGGTTCGTAATAAGCTTGTTGAGTCTTATAAAGAAATTATGAACATGCCTGTTTAACTAGGTAGTGGAGAATTATTGTGGCGCAATCTAATCAATCTACAGATCTGGCACTTGCTGATGGCATGATGGAGCAAAGTGAAAACGAAGATCAACAAGAGCAAAAATCAGGCTATTTCAGTTCCCTTGGCGGTGTTGATGTTTTACGTCAAATTACCCTGATTGTTGCATTAGCTATTTGTTTAGCCATTGCTATTTTCGTTATTATTTGGGCTCGTCAGCCAGATATGCGCCCTTTAGGTAAAATGCAAACTGAAGAGTTAATAGAAACACTCGACTTTTTAGATGCACAAAAAATTGACTACCAACTTGATGGCAATGTGGTCTCGGTGGATGAAACTGAATATCAAAATATCAAGTTATTAATGACCCGTGAAGGTTTAGATCAAGGGCCTACATCAGGTAGCGACATTATTATGCAAGACATGGGGTTTGGGGTAAGCCAACGTTTAGAACGTGAGCGCCTTAAACATGGCCGTGAGCAACAACTTGCCCGTACTATAGAAGAGCTAAATAATGTTACTCGCGCCAAAGTATTGTTAGCTATTCCCAAAGAAAATGTATTTGCCCGTAGAGAGAAAAAACCCTCTGCGACTGTTGTACTTACTCTTAAACGCGGTCGCTCTCTAGATGGCGAAGAAGTTGACTCGGTTGTTGATATGATAGCTTCAGCGGTACAAGGGCTTGAGCCTTCGCGCGTTACTGTGACCGATCAAAATGGTCGTTTATTAAATTCAGGCTCGCAAACCTCTTTAGCTGCACGCTCGCGTAAAGAATACGATATAGAACGTAAACGTGAGCAAGAATACCTAGAAAAAATCGACAGTATTTTAATTCCCGTGGTTGGATTAGGTAATTACACCGCACAAGTAGATTTAAGTATGGACTTTAGTGCGGTAGAAGAAACACAAAAACGTTACAACCCAGATTTACCTGCGGTAAGAAGTGAAACGACCTTTGAAGAAAATAATATTGGTGGCCTAGCGGTTGGTATTCCAGGCGCGCTGACTAATCAGCCACCAGTTAACTCAACTATTCCTGAAGATGCGATGGCGGGCGGTGCAGGCACTGCAACCTCACCGAGTAGAACTCACAAAGAAGCCACTCGTAACTATGAACTCGATACCACTATTTCACATAAGCGTCAGCAAACTGGAGTGATCCGCAGAATAAGTGTCTCTGTTGCGGTTGATTACCTGCCTACGGTGGGTGAAAATGGTGAAACAACTATGACGCCACGCTCGGTTGAAGCCCTGTCAAATATTCGTCGCTTGTTACAAGGTGGCGTAGGCTTTGATATGCAACGTGGCGATGCACTTGAAGTAGTGACCGTACCATTTGTTCGTGAAGACTCAGCGCTTGATTTTGAGTTGCCTTTATGGGAACAAGATTGGTTTATGAAAATGATGCGCTTAGTATTAGGTGCACTGGTTATTATTGTACTGATTTTAGCTGTCGTTAAACCTATGCTTAAACGCTTAATCTACCCAGATAATACACTTGAAGAATACGATGAAGATTCTCTTAGTTCAGGTGTTGATCTTGGTGACAGCACATTAGATATGCTAAATAATGACTTTGATTCTGCTTCTGTTGGCTTCTCAAGCGATGGTACACTACGCTTACCAGACCTACACGGCGACGAAGACTTACTCAAAGCGGTTCGTGCCCTTGTAGCCAATGAACCAGAACTATCATCACAAGTAGTGAAAGCGTGGTTAACAGAAGATGACTGATCAAGAACAAAAACAACTACCTCAAGCGTTTGATGTTGATAAACTTGATGGTGTAGATAAAGCCGCGATATTATTGCTGAGCTTAACTGAAGAAGATGCAGCGCAAATCCTAAAGCACTTAGAGCCAAAACAAGTGCAAAAGGTCGGTATGGCCATGGCGGCAATCGATGATTTGTCACAAGCTAAAATTAGCGCGGTTCATAATTTATTTATTGAACAAATTCAAAGCTTTAGTACGATAGGTTTTCAGTCTGAAGACTTCATCAAAAAAGCACTTACAGCCGCATTAGGTGAAGATAAAGCCGCCAGCTTGATAGACCAAATAGTGATGGGTTCAGGCGCTAAAGGCCTTGATTCATTAAAATGGATGGACTCTAAACAGGTGGCTAACATTATTCGTAATGAGCATCCACAAATTCAAACAATTGTTCTCTCTTACCTAGAGCCTGAACAGTCGGCTGAAATTTTAGCGCAATTTCCTGAAAAAGTGCGCCTCGATTTAACCATGCGTATTGCTAATTTAGAAGAAGTACAACCGGCAGCATTGCAAGAATTGAATGAAATTATGGAAAAACAATTTGCCGGTCAAGCGGGTGCACAAGCTGCGAAAATGGGTGGCTTAAAAGCTGCGGCAGATATCATGAACTACCTCGATACCAATGTTGAAGGGCAGTTAATGGATTCAATCCGTGAGCATGACGAAGAAATGTCGCAACAAATTCAAGACTTAATGTTTGTCTTCGAAAACTTAATGGATGTAGACGACAGAGGCATTCAAGCAATCCTGCGTGAAGTGCCGCAAGATGTATTAATGAAAGCCATTAAAGGGACCGACGATGCCCTTAAAGAGAAAATTTTGGGTAACATGTCAAAACGTGCCGCTGAAATGCTCGCTGATGATTTAGAAGCTATGGCTCCTGTGCGCATTAGTGAAGTAGAAGCGGCGCAAAAAGAAATTTTATCAACAGCACGTCGCCTTTCTGATTCAGGTGAAATTATGCTTGGTGGTGGCGGTGGTGAGGAGTTCTTATAACCTATGAGTCACTCTAAAGGTCGCCCGTTACATGCAGATGAAGCTGATGAGTTATTAAAAAATTGGCCAATTCCTGATGTTGCTCCCGATGAGCGAAGCTTTCGCAATCGCTCTACGGCTTATGGCACACCCTTAGCCGAGCTATACCGTAAAGAAATAGCAAAAGAACAAGTAGAAGAACCGGAAGAACCAGAGCTGCCTTCATTAACTATGGTAGAGCTGGAGCGTATTCGCCAAGATGCCTACGAAGAAGGCCTTAAACAAGGGCACGAACAAGGCTATATAGATGGCTTTGACAAAGGCGTAACCGAGGGTAAAGAGGCGGGTTACAAAGAAGGTGTAGAGCTGGGTAAAACACAAGGCCAAGAAGACGTTAAACCCTTAATTGATGAGCAGTTGACCAGCCTGCGTGGCTTACTAGATAGTTTAAGCGACCCGCTTAAAAAAGTGGACGAGCAAGCAGAAAAACAGCTGGTACAGCTAGCCACTATGCTCAGTGAAGCGATTATTTATCAAGAAGTAAAAACATCACCTGATATTATTTTACATACTTTGAAAAAAAGCATTGATGCACTTAATGCAGAACAAGAAAAAGTTCGAATTCATCTTCATCCAGATGACTTAACGCTGATAAAAGCCAGTTATGGTGAACAAGCTATTGAAGATAATCATTGGCAATTAATTGCAGAACCCACTCTAGAGCGGGGCGGTTGTGAAGTTAAAACAACGTTATCATCTTTAGATATGACCTTGAAAACCCGTGTCAAAGAAACGTTGGATAGCTTTTTGCATAATAGTGGTATCTAACTTTTTTATTGGCGTGTCATGTCTGTGAGCGATACTTCATTAAGCGAACGCTTATCTCAATACCAACGACATATTAAAATTCCAGCGCCTGCAGTCGCGGGAGTTTTAACGCGTGTGGTTGGTTTAACACTGGAAGCCAAAGGTTTGCGCGCTCCGGTAGGCAGCCAATGTAAAATTGAAACAATGAACGGCTTTGTTGACGCTGAAATTGTTGGATTTAACGATCAAACTTTGTATTTAATGCCTAACGACCACATTTCAGGCGTACTTCCTGGTGCGCGAGTTATCCCCCAAGTTAATGACACAGGTTTGCCTGTTGGCATGAGCTTACTTGGTCGAGTGGTAGACGGCTTAGGCAGACCTTTAGATGGCTTAGGTAAAATTAATGCAGAACATACACTCAAATTTGCTCAAAATGCAATAAACCCTCTTGCAAGACGCCCCATTAGTAAGCCTATGGATGTGGGGGTACGTGCTATTAACTCGGTGATTACTGTCGGCCAAGGCCAGCGCATGGGCTTATTTGCAGGCTCTGGTGTGGGTAAATCAGTATTATTAGGCATGATGACCCGAGGCAGTGAAGCCGATGTGATTGTAGTGGGTTTAGTCGGTGAGCGTGGTCGAGAAGTAAAAGAATTTATTGAAGAAATACTGGGTGTTGAAGGGCGTAAACGTTCAGTTGTTGTTGCAGCCCCCGCTGATGCCTCACCATTAATGCGATTAAAAGGCTGCGAAAGTGCGGTAACCATTGCAGAGTATTTTCGAGATCAAGGTTTAAACGTATTGTTATTACTCGACTCGGTGACGCGTTATGCTATGGCACAGCGTGAAATCGCCCTGGCTGTAGGTGAGCCCCCTGCAACAAAAGGTTACCCACCTTCAGTATTTGCTAAATTACCTGCGCTGGTGGAAAGAGCGGGTAATGGCGGGGAAGGGCAAGGCTCTATTACTGCCTTTTTTACCGTACTGAGTGAAGGCGATGACATGCAAGACCCGATTGCTGATGCTGCACGTGCCATACTTGACGGACATATTGTTTTATCTCGTGATTTAGCCGACAGCGGCCATTATCCTGCCATTGACATAGAAAAATCGATTTCTCGAGTTATGCCTCAAGTGGTGTCTGAATCGCACATGCAACAAGCTCGGGTGCTTAAGCAAGTGTATTCAATGTATCAACAGAACAAAGACATGATCACCTTGGGCGCTTATCAAAAAGGCAGTGATCAAATGCTCGATCAGGCAATAAACATGATGCCAAGAGTGAACGCATTTTTACAACAAGGGATGCGTGATGTGATTAGCTATGATGATGGCCTTCAAGGGCTCGCGCAATTATTAGGACAAGCATAATGGCAAAAAATAAACTGCATTTGTTGCTCAGGCTTGAAAACGAAAAAGAAGAAACGTTGCGCATGAGCTACTTGCAAGCTAATCAAAATTTGCAAGTAAATCAGCAAAAGCTGCAGGGCTTAAATGACTTTCGACTTGAATACACGCAGCAACTTCATATTAAGGGGCAGTCGGGTTTATCAAGTGCCGGATTTAGTCAGTATCATGCATTCATTGCTAAGATTGAAGAAGCGATACGTCAACAAGCAAGCACTGTTAACACTGCAAAGCAGGTGGTTAGCCAGCGTAAAACCTTGTGGTTAAAGCAACAAGTAAAAGCGAAAGCGGTTGCTAAGTTAATTGAAAAACAACAGATAAAAGCGGATATGTTGGCCGCTAAAAGTGAGCAAAAAATGCTCGATGAATTTTCCTCAAATCAGTTTTATCAAAGGAATAAAGCGCTATAAGGTAGGCATGTTAATTGCTTAGATTCTATAAGAGCAATGATTTTTAGGATTGTGCGGTGGGCTGTTGCCGCTTTTATTAGGTGATTTATGGCGATAAATGATATTTCAATGTTAGCGGTATCTGAGCAAGACTCATACTTAGTTAAAAAAGACAGTGATAAAACAAAGCTAGATAGCAGTAATGATGCTGGCTTTTTTGATCAATTAGCTCTTGCTAGTCAAGCTTCTGAAACACAAGGGGCGCAAGCCAAAGCGCCACAAAAACAATCATCAGATGAACCATCCGACTTAAAAGAGCAAACTAGCGAAGATAAGCCTTTGAGCGGTGAAGATATGCTGGCGCAAATTAATGCGGCACAGGTAATCGATACCTCAGTAAAAAATCCCCCTCATGGCGGTGCACAGTTAATAGATAAAGACGGTGTCAAAATAAACATCAAGCCTGAAGATAAGCTTGCACCTATTGTTATTAATTTGCCAAGTGATGCCGTTATGGATGATGAAATCATTCCACAAACACAAAATGTACAAGGTGCTAATTTAGCAGGAAAAGGCGAAGGTGAGCCGACACTGCTTGACACAAAAGCGCTAGCAGCTGTTAATGCGAGTCAAAAAGGCGATGTTGTTTCAAGCCAATTAGCAACAGATAAGGTGGCCGATAAGCCGACTGATACCACAACCGTAAAATCATCATTAGACTCATCAATTTTGGCGCTGTTATCAAAAGATGATAATGCCATTAAAGCAGATAAATTATTGGCAAATTTAACACCTGCTCAGCAAGGTGAATTAGCCACTGAGCTTAATGCGATGAGCAAGCCAATTAATAAAGATAACCTAGCGGATTTAAAGCAATTACTCAGTAAGTATGTGAGTGAAAGTGAGAAGCCGCAAACACCTCAGCAGACCATTAATGCACAAATAAGTACGTTAACTACCTCAGAAAAACAGGCCTTACTCAATCAGTTGCAGGGTTACGTTAAAAATGAATCTTTATCAACGAAAGAACTTACCTCGCTAAAAGGAGTAATCAGTGATTTAGAGACCGCGATTAACGCGGACAGCTTGTTTAGCGCCAAAGATAAGCCACTATTTTCAAATAATGCTTTGGCGGGAGCAATAGCGCCAAAAGCACAGGCTGGTACTGAATCAGCCAATGTAAAACCTGAGCTAAAATTAGAGAGTTCAAAATCGGTAGCTGATAACCCTGAAGAGCTTGCCAAACAGTTAGACGCATTACAAAAAGAGAGCATGCGCGGCACTAATGCTGAGCAAATGCCACCGCGTGCAGCACAAATTTTCTCTCAGATCATTAATATATTTGACAAACAGTCGCTTAGTAGTCTCGCTAAATACGATACTTTAGGGTACGAACAAGCTATTATTGAAGCGCAAAGCTTGCAAGCAGGACAGTTACAAAGTACAGCACAAGCGAAACAAGTAAGCATTGATCCTGCCACGTTACAGGCTTTAAACATTATTAAAAGTGATGCGGCTAAAATGCTACAAGAGCGGGTTAGCTCAATGTTAAGTATTAATAATAAAGAAGCTGAAATTCGCCTAGATCCGCCAGAAATGGGCAGCATGCAAATTCGTATTAGAAGTGATGCTGAACAAGCACAAATCAACTTTGTAGTGCAAAACCAGCAAGCCAAAGAAGCGCTGGAGCAGTCGTTACCTAGGCTTAGAGAAATGCTGATGCAGCAAGGTTTAGAACTAGGTGAAAGCAGTATTTCTTACGGTGATTCCTCAGGTGAGCAAGCACAGCAACAAGAAGGTGATGCACAAGGGCAAATGGCTAATAATCGCTCTACAGATGAGACAAATAGTGAGCAACCAGATAAACAAATACAGGGTTCTGGACAACAAACGTCATCATCAATAGATTACTATGCCTAAGTCCTGCTATTATAATAGTTAAAACAAGCAAATACCTTTGCAAATAAAGGAAACACAATGGCTGAAGATACTAATTTAGAAATAGAAGAAGTCAGTAAAAGTAAAAGCAAACTCATAATAATTATTGCCGCTGTATTACTTATTGTTGGCGCTGTGGCAGGGTACTTTTTATTATCAGGTGGTGATGAGCCAGTAGAAACCCTTGCAGATGATGCTGCCAATGGTGAGGTAGCTGCTGCGCCAACAAGTTCTTCGGCAACGGTTGGCAGTGCTTTATATGTTGCGATGCCTAGACCATTTATTTTTAATGTGCCAGGGGCTAGTCGCGATAGAATTGTACAGATTAAAGTGCAATTATTAGTGCGCGGCGATGGTAATGAAGAAACGGCTAAAAAACACATTCCACTGATTGAAGGCACACTCCTGAGTGTATTTTCCATGACAACGGCTGATGAACTTAGCACCAGTGTAGGCAAAGAAACACTGCGTTTTACTGCACTTGATAAAGTACAGGCCGCTATGATGGATGTTGAAGGGAATAAAGTAATTGAGCGGGTACTATTTACCGGCTTTGTGATGCAATAAGGGGCCAGTGTGAGCGATTTATTATCCCAAGACGAAATTGATGCGCTATTACATGGTGTCGATGAAGTCGAAGAGGAAGATATACACGACGGTGAAGATGGTGAGGGAAGTACACTACAGTACGACTTTTCTTCGCAAGATCGCATCGTGCGTGGTCGCATGCCGACACTTGAAATTGTTAACGAGCGATTTGCCCGTCACATGCGAATCAGCTTATTTAACATGATGCGCCGCACCGCTGAGGTGTCAATTAACGGCGTGCAAATGATCAAGTTTGGTGAGTACATACATACCTTGTTTGTACCAACGAGTTTGAATATGGTGCGTTTTCGCCCACTAAAAGGCACCGGCCTTATTACCATGGAAGCACGCTTAGTATTTATACTGGTAGACAACTTCTTTGGTGGCGATGGCCGTTATCATGCCAAAATTGAAGGACGTGAATTTACCCCAACAGAACGCCGAATCGTGCAAATGCTGCTGAAAATAATCTTTGAAGATTACAAAGAAGCATGGGCACCGGTGATGGATGTGTCGTTCGAGTACCTCGATTCTGAGGTAAACCCTGCGATGGCTAATATTGTTAGCCCAACCGAAGTAGTGGTTATCAGCTCTTTTCATATTGAGCTGGATGGTGGCGGGGGAGACTTTCATATTGCGCTACCTTATTCAATGCTCGAACCTATCAGAGAGCTATTGGATGCGGGTGTTCAGTCTGATACTGAAGATACCGATTTACGTTGGAGTAAGGCGCTTCGTGACGAAATAATGGACGTAGAAGTCGATTTATCGACCCAGCTACTTGAAGTTGATTTAAGCTTAAAACAAATAATGGAGCTCAAAGCTGGGGATATAATTCCAGTTGAAATGCCTGAGCATATTACCGTATTTGTGGAAGAACTCCCTACATTTAGAGCTAAAATGGGTCGTTCACGCGATAACGTTGCGCTACAAATTAGTGAAAAAATTAAACGCCCTGATTCAGTTAAATCTGAGCTGCATGTCTTTACCAAAGGCGGCAAAAAAATTGATTCAGATGCAGAATTAGCAGAACTAGAAGATGATTTACACCTTTCAAACGGTGTAGACTTAGACTGGTAATTGATTAAAAGGTTAAAAGTATGAGCGATGATCAAGATACAATGGACGAATGGGCAGCAGCACTTGCTGAAGCTGAAGGCACTGACGATAGTCCTGAGGTCAAAGTAACCGAGCTTGATGAGCTTGATGATTCAAAGCATGAACTCAGCGGTGAAGAAAAACGTAAACTCGATACTATTTTAGATATTCCCGTTACTATTTCTATGGAAGTAGGGCGTTCTAAAATTAATATTCGTAATTTATTACAACTTAACCAAGGTTCGGTCGTTGAGCTTGACAGGGTTGCCGGCGAACCGCTCGATGTTTTAGTTAATGGTACTTTGATTGCGCATGGCGAAGTGGTTGTGGTGAACGATAAGTTCGGTATTCGTTTAACGGATGTAATTAGCCAGGTTGAACGGATCAAAAAGTTACGATGATAGCACTAGCCAGTTTAAGCAATTCGGTGTTTGCAGCAACAGATGCTGCAACACCGACCACAGATATCGTATCCATGGTGTTATCTTTGGGTATGGTTGTGGTGTTAATTTTAGTGTTGGCTTTTTTTGTAAAAAAGCTCAATCCAAATTTAACCAATAACGATGAGTTTAAAGTGATCCGCAGTCTTCCGTTGGGATCACGTGAGCGCTTAATGGTGGTTGAAATAGATAATGCACAGCACCTATTAGGGGTTACTCCACACAGTATTAATTATCTACACAAGTTAGAAACCCCCCTAACAGAAAAAGAGTTACCAGAATTAGCGAAGCGGTTTGGCAAAATGTTGAATCCGCAACTTAATCAAAATAAAAAGAACTAATATTATGACTAAATGGCTGCTTTTCCTATTTGCCATGGTGTTTGTCCCAGGGGTCAATGCCGAGGGGATTGACGCGCTGACGATCACTACTAATGCCGATGGCACCCAAGACTACTCAGTGACGCTACAAGTGTTGGCGATCATGACGGCTATGAGCTTTATTCCAGCCGCCATTATCATGATGACCTCTTTCACTCGAATTATTGTTGTTTTAGCTATTTTGCGCCAAGCCATTGGTTTGCAGCAAACGCCTTCGAACCAAGTATTACTAGGTATGTCGCTGTTTTTAAGTATTTTTATTATGGCGCCAATTTATGAGCAAATAAATGAGCGAGCTATCGAACCGTATTTAAGTGAACAAGTAACGTCACTTGAAGCACTTGATTTAGCCAAAGAGCCAATGAAAGCGTTTATGCTTTCTCAAGTACGACTAAAAGATTTAGAAACCTTTGCTAAAATAGCAGGTTACGATCAGCTTGACTCGCCTGAAGCAACGCCAATGGTTGTGCTTATTCCTGCGTTTGTGACCAGTGAGTTACAAACCGCTTTTATTATTGGTTTTATGTTTTTTATTCCCTTTTTGATTGTCGATTTGGTGGTTGCATCGGTATTGATGGCCATGGGTATGATGATGCTATCGCCCATGATTGTGTCGCTACCGTTTAAAATTATGTTGTTTGTATTGGTTGATGGGTGGAGCTTGGTGATGGGTACACTCGCTAAAAGCTTTGGCTTGGGCACGTAGTTGTGCACTCTTCATTGAACCAACCACACTAGGAGTCGTCCATGGAACCTGAAGTATTTGTTGATATTTTAAGTGGAGCCCTATTTTTAGTGATTAAGCTGGTGTCTGCCATTGTGGTACCTGGCTTAATTATTGGGTTGGTTGTGGCTGTGTTTCAGGCAGCAACCTCAATTAACGAACAAACACTGAGTTTTTTACCGCGTTTATTTATCACCATCAGTGCCCTGATTGTGGGAGGACATTGGTTTACTCAAGAGCTAATGGACTTTTTTAATCGCTTAGTGCTGCTTATCCCCGAAATTGCAGGTTAACGATGGAGTTTCCATTTTCCGTTGTCATTCAATGGTTAAGTGATTTTTTACTGCCCTTAGTGCGCATCAGCTCTATGATCATGATCATGGCGGGTATTGGCGCAAAAAACGTACCTGCTCGAATAAAAATGGGCTTGGCTGTAGTGGTCACCTTCTTAGTTGTTCCTGTTCTTCCTGCTGCTACATTTACTAATCTATTTTCTTTTGAAATGATTTTAGTGGTACTCCAACAAATGTTGATTGGTGTCGCAATTGGTTTTGCGTCCACACTATTACTCAATACGTTTGTGTTAGCCGGTCAAATTCTTGCTATGCAAACCGGTTTAGGTTTTGCATCTGTTGTTGACCCCTCTAATGGGATGAGTGTGCCTGCAGTGGGGCAATTTTATCTAATATTAGCTACCTTATTATTTTTTGTGTTTAATGGTCATTTAATGATGATTCAAATGGTGGTGCACAGTTTTGAAGTACTCCCGATTGATGGCAATTGGTGGGCGGTTGATCATTACTGGGACATAGTGACATGGGGTGGTTGGATGTTTACCACTGCATTAGTGCTGTCATTAGCACCATTAACCGCCATGCTGGTTATTAATATGGCATTTGGTATTATGACCCGTGCTGCACCGCAGTTAAATATTTTCTCGATAGGCTTCCCGTTTACCTTAGTGGCAGGGCTCGTTATTATTTGGGCAACGCTCGGTAACTTTGTCACTCAGTTTGAGTTCCAATGGCTAAAAATGGTTGAGCTGATGTGTACTCTAATTGGTTGTTCCCCTTAGGAGAGCGTAATGGCTGAAGATTCCGGACAAGAAAAAACCGAAGAACCCACCCCAAAAAAAGTTGATGATGCTAAAAAGAAAGGCCAAATAGCGCGTTCTAAAGAGTTAGGTACCATGTTTGTGCTTATTTTTTCTGCTATTTCCTTATTAATGTATGGGCCTGAAATTGGCAAAGGCTTGTACCGCATTATGGGAAGAATGCTGAGTCTTAACCGCAATGAAACCTACGACACCACCAAAATGTTTGCCGTATGGGGAGAGGTGGCCGACGTACTGTTATTTCCTATGTCGATGTTTGTACTCATTATTGTATTGGCTGCATTTATCGGTAATACCATGCTTGGCGGCTTTAATTTTAGTTGGCAAGCAGCTGCGCCCAAAGCCAGTAAAATGTCGCCAATGAAAGGCTTTACCCGCATGTTTGGTCCACAAGCGGCTATAGAATTGCTTAAGTCATTATTAAAGTTTGGCTTGGTGGCCGCATTTGCTATTTTTTTAATTAATACGTTTTTTGATGAAATCTTACATTTAAGTATAGAAAGTGCGCCTGGCAATATTGTTCATGCTTTGGAAATTTTAGCGTGGATGTTTTTAGCCATGTCTTGCACCTTAATTATTATTGCTGCTATTGACGCCCCATTTCAAAGCTATAGTCATAACAAACAGCTTAAAATGACTATGCAAGAGGTAAAAGACGAATATAAAAACTCAGAAGGTGATCCGCAGATTAAAGCGCGCATAAGGCAAACCCAACGTCAAATGTCGCAAAAGAGAATGATGCAGGATGTGCCAGACGCCGATGTTATTGTTACCAACCCTACTCACTATTCCGTAGCTTTAAAATACGATACAGAGCGAGCAGGCGCGCCTATTGTATTAGCCAAAGGTGTGGATGAGCTCGCCATGCAAATTCGTAAAATTGCATTGGGTAATGAAGTGCCTATTGTTGAGTCTCCAACTTTAACCCGAGCGCTTTATCATACTGCAGAAGTGGGTGAGCAAATCCCCGATCAGCTATTTACTGCGGTTGCTCAAGTGCTTGCTTATGTGTTTCAGCTTAAACGGTTTAAAAAAGGCCGTGGAAAACGCCCTGTTGCCCTTAATAAAAAGCTGCCTATCCCCGATGAATTTAAGTATTAACTGCTAACCAACTAACTTGGAATAGTTATTGCAATTTCAGCGTAGTGTCAATTTTTTGAAATTGTAGAGTTATGGAATTTAAAGCGGTATTACAACAACTTAATAAAGATAAAAAAGAATATGCGAAGGGCGTTGGTACACCGCTTTTGGTGTTGGCTGCGCTGGGTATGGTTATTTTACCACTGCCTCCATTCCTGCTTGATATATTATTTTCGTTTAATATCGCGCTTGCGTTAGTTGTATTACTGGTCACTGTATACACCATGAAACCGCTTGAGTTTGGTATGTTCCCAGCCGTGCTGTTAATTGCAACCATAATGCGCTTAGCACTCAATGTGGCCAGTACCCGGGTGGTACTGCTTGAGGGTCATAACGGTGGGGATGCTGCTGGTAAAGTCATTGAAGCATTTGGTTCAGTGGTAATCGGTGGTAACTACGCCGTGGGCTTGGTGGTGTTTTTAATTCTGATCATCATTAACTTTGTGGTAATCACCAAAGGTGCTGGTCGTATTTCAGAAGTATCAGCGCGTTTTACTCTAGATGCTATGCCAGGTAAGCAAATGGCCATAGATGCAGATATGAATGCCGGTTTTATCAGTGCCGAGCAAGCCAGAGAACGTCGTGAGGAAGTAACTCGTGAAGCTGACTTTTATGGTTCTATGGATGGTGCTAGTAAATTTGTAAAAGGCGATGCTATTGCTGGCATAGTCATTTTAGTGATCAATATTGTGGGTGGCTTATTTGTTGGCATGATCCAACATGATTTAAGTTTTTCACGCGCTATGGAAGTGTACACACTATTGACCATTGGTGATGGCTTAGTCGCGCAATTACCTTCATTACTACTTTCAATTGGTACTGCAATTGTTGTAACCCGTCAAAATGAATCGCACAACATGGGCGATCAGTTTAAGAAGCAATTAGGTAACGAAAAATCGTTATTTATTGCCTCAGGTATCCTTATTACTATGGGCTTAGTCCCAGGTATGCCACACCTTGCATTTTTAAGCTTAGGGGCGCTTTTAGGTTACCTTGCATACTATACTCAGCAAAATAAACTGAAATTAGCCGCTGCAGAAGCAGAAGAAGCCGAAAATGCGGCCTCAGGTACCGGAATTGCGGCTAAACAAGAGCAAAAAGAACTGGGTTGGGATGATGTTCAACAAGTTGATGTTATTGGTCTAGAAGTCGGTTACCGACTCATTCCTCTCGTTGACCAATCACAAGGTGGCGAGCTGTTAAACCGTATTAAAGGAGTGCGTAAAAAACTATCTCAAGAGCTGGGCTTTTTAGTGCCGCCGGTGCATATACGCGATAATCTAGAACTCGACCCAAATGCATACCGCATAACCATGATGGGTGTATCAAGTGGTGAGGGTGAGCTTAAACATGGTGATGAATTAGCGATTAACCCAGGCCAAGTATTTGGCCCGCTAAAAGGAATTGAAACTAAAGATCCTGCGTTTGGTTTAGATGCGGTTTGGATAAAACCCGATCAAAAAGATGAAGCACAGTCTTTAGGTTACACGGTGGTTGATTCGGCGACCGTGGTGGCAACCCATATTAGCCAGTTACTCACCAATAGCGCCGCATTATTACTCGGACATGAAGAAGTACAGAACTTATTAGATATGTTAGGTAAGAGTCACCCTCGCTTAGTTGAAGGACTTGTACCTGAGGTATTACCGCTGACCACCATCGTTAAAGTACTACAAAATTTATTAAACGAAGGGGTGGCAATACGAGATATGCGTTCAATTGTTCAAACCCTTGTTGAGTATGGCCCTCGTAGCCAAGACCCAGATGTATTAACGGCTGCAGTGCGAATATCACTGCGTAGATTAATCGTCCAAGATGCCGTTGGTATGTCTTCTGAAATCCCTGTCATAACCTTGGCGCCTGAGTTGGAACAGATGTTGCATCAGTCACTTCAAAATGCAGGTGATGAAGGTGCCGGAATAGAACCAGGGCTTGCTGATAGACTTCAAACATCATTGAATGAAGCGCATCAAAATCAAGAAATGGCCGGTGAACCTTCAATATTGCTAACGTCAGGAATGTTACGCACTGTGTTATCTCGATTTGTTAAATACACCATTCCAGGATTGCGAGTGATGTCTTATCAAGAGATACCAGATGAAAGACAGATCAAGATTGTCAGCTCTGTAGGCCAACAATAAGATTTTAAAGGGGTTTGAATTATGAAAATTAAACGTTTTTTTGCTAAAGACATGCGCACTGCACTAAAAGAAGTAAAAGAAGAGTTGGGTGTTGATGCGGTTATTATGTCAAATAAAAAACTAGCTAATGGCGTTGAAATTGTTGCTGCAGTTGATTACGACAAAGCCGCGACAAAAGCGCCAGAGCAGCCTCAAAGCCAACCTGCTGCAAGAGCTTCATTTGCACATACTGAGCAAAGTTCACATAATTTTGTTAAACCAGAACCGCAACGCGCTCAACCTAAGCCACAGGCAAAGGTTGCAGATAGCTTACAAGCCTTACTAGAGCGTCAGTCTCCACGTCCTCGTTCAGCAGAGCTTGCTTCAATGTTTTCACACTCTGGCATTGACACTTCTGGTCACTATCAAGAACAAGAGCCTGTGCAATCACGACCTAAAAATATGTTTGAACGTGAACAAAGCGCGCCAGTGCGCCCTCACACCCAAGCCGATAGCTTAGGTTTTGACGATTTAGACAGTGGCTTTGACGATTTAGATTCACCTAGCGCACCGCGTCAGCAAACAATGCATAAAGAATCCAGTGACATCAGCACAATGCGTGAAGAAATGAACGCAATTCGTCAACTATTAGAGCACCAAGTATCAGGTTTAATGCAGCAAGATATGGCACGTCGCGACCCGACCCGTGCATGTATGATTGACCGCTTAGTCGGTATGGGGATAGAGAAAAATGTTGCTGAGCAAATGGCATGTTTTGTACCAGACGATGTGTCTCGCCAACAAGGCTGGAAAGCTTTATTGAACATGGTTGAAGATCAAATGCAAACTACGAACAACGAAATACTTCGCCAAGGCGGTGTTTTTGCGTTAGTCGGGCCTACAGGCGTGGGTAAAACCACCACAGTTGCAAAACTGGCAGCATTGGGTGCACAAAAATACGGTGCCGATAAAGTAGCGCTTATTACTACCGATACTTACCGTATTGGTGCTTATGAGCAGCTAGCAACGTATGGTCGTATTATAGGTTGTGGCGTTAAACAAGTTAAAGATGCAAATGAATTAGCAGAAGTTTTATACCATTTACGAAATAAACGTCTAGTCTTAATTGATACAGCGGGAATGAGTCAACGTGATTTACGCTTAACCGAGCAGTTAAACACCTTAATGCGTAATCAGCGTGTTGATATACGTAGTTATTTAGTATTAAGTGCGACGGCGCAAATTAATGTATTACAAGAAACAGTAAGGCACTTTAAAAAAGTACAGCTAAGCGGATGTATTTTTACTAAACTTGATGAGTCATTGAGTTTAGGTGAGATTATTAGTATTGCGATTCAAAATCGTCTCCCAATAGGGTATCTTACTAACGGTCAGCGAGTACCAGAAGATATTAGAGTGGCAAATGCCGAAAAACTAGTAAAAAAAGCTGAGCAATTGTATTTAAAAAGAATAAAAGCACAACAATCACGACACCAATCAGTGGCGTCGAGCACAGTAGAGATGTATGATTAACACAGTTTTAGATCAAGCAAGCGGCCTTCGCAAAATGAGCAAGAATAATAATAACGGCGTAAAAGTTATCGCTGTCACCGGCGGCAAAGGTGGAGTGGGTAAAACGAACGTATCCCTTAACACGGCAATCGCGTTAGGCCAACAAGGCAAACGTGTGCTTGTACTAGATGCTGATTTAGGATTAGCGAATTGTGATGTGATGCTTGGACTGCGCGTTGAGCGTAATTTATCTCATGTTTTATCGGGCGAATGTGAACTTGATGATATTTTAGTCGAAGGTCCCGCAGGCATAAAAATAGTGCCTGCAACATCGGGTTCGCAAAGTATGGTTGAGTTATCACCCTCAGAGCACGCTGGACTTATTCGTGCATTTAGTGAACTTAACACCGACTTTGATATTTTAATTGTTGATACCGCTGCGGGTATTTCCGATATGGTGCTGAGTTTTTCTCGCGCAGCGCAAGATGTGGTTGTGGTGGTATGTGATGAGCCTACATCAATTACCGATGCCTATGCTTTAATTAAAGTACTTAGCCGTGAGCACGGCGTTTATAAATTTAAAATTGTTGCCAATATGGTGCGTAGTTTACGCGAAGGGCAGGAATTGTTTGCAAAACTTTCAAAGGTTACCGACCGATTTTTAGATATATCAATGGAGTTGGTTGCAACGGTTCCATATGATGAAAATATGCGCAAATCAACGCGCCGCCAAAAAGTAATTGTTGAGGTTTTTCCTGGGTCGCCTGCTGCAATTGCTTTTAAAACACTGGCTACAAAAATTGCTAAGTGGCCAACACCTAGTCAAGCCTCGGGTCATTTAGAGTTTTTCATTGAGAAACTAGTTAGTAACTAACAATGACAATACCGGTGAATAGAGCTATGGGATATCAGTCAACACAAAATTTAAATATGATTGTTGAAAAGCATGCCTCATTAGTCAAAAAAGTGGCGTGCCATTTAATTGCTCGTTTACCGGCCAGTGTGCAGCTAGATGATTTAATTCAATCGGGTATGATTGGTTTAATTGAAGCTTCAAAAAACTTTGATGCGAGCAAAGGCGCAAGCTTTGAAACCTTTGCCGGTATTCGTATTCGTGGTGCGATGATAGACGAAATGCGCCGAGGCGATTGGGTTCCACGTTCAGTTCACAGAAAAAGCCGTTTGGTTGCAGAGACTATTGTTGCGCTTGAGAACAGTTTAAACCGTGAACCTAAAGATAGTGAAGTTGCTGAAAAACTTGAAATTTCGCTAAATGAGTACCATCATATTTTAAACGATGTAAATGTAAGCAAAGTGTTAGGTATTGAAGACCTTGGTATAGATGACGATGTGATTACACCTCATGGCCAAGATTTAGCACTAGACAAACCGTTCAATAATGTTAAAAATGAACGGTTTAATGAGTCTTTACTCAGTGCAATAAAGTCGTTACCGGAAAAAGATGCAATGGTGCTTTCTTTGTACTATAACGATGAGATGAATTTAAAAGAAATTGGGCATATACTCGATGTAAGTGAATCGCGTGTAAGTCAGATACATGGTCAGGCGATGATTAAGCTTAAAGCAAAAATCAATGACTGGATAAACTAGAAGTAAGTAAATAAAGGTTCAGGCCTCACTGGAGGATGTTTTGGATAAAAACATTAAAATTCTTGTTGTTGATGATTTCTCAACAATGAGACGTATTATTAAAAACCTGTTGCGCGATTTAGGTTTTACCAATGTTCAAGAAGCAGATGACGGGTCAACTGCTTTGCCTATGTTGCAAAATCAAGCGTTTGATTTTGTTGTAACAGATTGGAATATGCCAGGCATGCAAGGTATTGATCTTTTGAGGGCAATTCGAGCTGATGAAAAATTAAAGCATATTCCTGTTTTAATGGTTACAGCAGAAGCTAAAAAAGAACAAATAATTGCTGCGGCCCAAGCAGGTGTTAATGGTTATATTGTTAAACCATTTACTGCAGGTACATTGAAAACTAAATTAGAAAAAGTGTTCGAACGCTTAGGTTAATGAGAGGGAGAGGCTTATGTCAGCACCTGCTGCGCCTCAGATTACTTTAGAACAAGCTCGCCAGTTAGTTGTTTTTTTAGAAAATGGTGAGCAAGATAAAGCGAATCAGTTAATTTTAGAAACAGCTTCACAAGAGCAATCACAGTTATTTGCTGAGGTGGGTAAGTTGACGCGTCAACTGCACGAAGCTTTAAAAAGTTTCGAGTTAGACACGCGTTTAACAGACATTACCACTGATGCCATCCCTGACGCAAAAAAACGCCTTAACTATGTCATGGAAATGACAGAAAACGCAGCCAATAAGACAATGGATGCGGTTGAAGCAAGCTTACCATTAGCACAAGAAATCGCTGACGAAATAGCTGATATCAAGCCAACGTGGGATCGTTTAATGAACCGCGAAATAGAGCTTGGTGAGTTTAAATCACTTTGTCATAGTATTGATAAGTTTATGAGCAGTTCTCATCACAAAACCGATGAGTTACAAATGCTGATGACTAATGTGCTGATGGCTCAAGACTATCAAGATTTAACCGGTCAGGTTATTCGCCGTGTTATTGAACTTGTCCGTGAAGTTGAAGAAAGTTTAATTCACCTGTTGACTGCATTTGCAGCGCAAGGTGGTGAGGTTGAACCAACTGAACAACCAGAAAAAATAGAAGATCCCATTGTTGCACAAACACTAGCAGGTCCCGAAGGGCCTATTATTGATAAAGAAACGCGTAATGATGTTGTATCTGATCAAGATGAAGTTGATGATCTATTATCAAGTTTGGGCTTCTAATAGGAGAGTACTGCATGAGCTTTGAAGTCGATGAAGATATTTTACAAGACTTTTTAGTAGAGGCCGGAGAAATCCTTGAGCTTTTATCTGAACAGTTAGTAGAACTGGAAAACAACCCAGATGATACTGAGCTACTAAACGCAATATTTCGCGGTTTCCACACTGTAAAGGGTGGCGCTGGCTTTTTGGCTATGACAGAGCTTGTTGATGCATGTCATGGTGCTGAAAATGTGTTTGATTTACTGCGCCAAGGTGTAAGAACAGTTAACTCTGAATTAATGGATGTGATTTTACAAGCACTGGATACCATTAATGAAATGTTTGCCACGATTAAAAATCGTGACCAGCCAGAGCCTGCTGATCCAGAATTACTTGCAGTACTTCACAAACTTGGACAGCCACCGACAGCAGAAGAGCTTGCCGGCGATTCTGTGGTTGAAGATATAGCTCCTGTCGAAACCCCATCGGTAAAGCCCGAACCAGTTGCAGAGCAACCGAGCAACGATGCTGAAGAAGACCCGTTTGCTTTTGATGAATTATTTAGCGGCCCAGATAGCAGCAGTACTGAGTCTCAGATTGATGAAATAACCGAAGACGAATTCGAAAGCCTACTTGATGAACTTCATGGAAAAGGGCAAGCCCCACAAGAAAAACAATCATCATCAAGTGACAATGATGTCAGTGGTGATATAACTGACGATGAGTTTGACAGCTTATTGGATGAACTTCATGGTGTAGGCAGCTTTGGCGAAGTGAGCCAAGCAACCGCAAGTACACCACAACAAACACCATCAGCCCCTGTGGCTCCACCAAGTAACGAGCAAAGCTCGGGCGATGATGAAATAAGTGACGACGAGTTTGAAGCGTTACTTGATGAACTTCATGGTAAAGGTGCACCTAAGTCGATAGAAACACCGGCTCCTGTAAGTAAACCAGAACCAGTGGCAGCTAAAAAGCCAGAACCAGTTGCTGCAGCTAAGCCACAGCCTAAACCAGAGCCAGCTAAGCCTGCTCCTGCGGCACAAGCAGCTAAAGCTGCGCCGCCTAAAAAAGCAGCGCCTCCACCGGCAGAAACAACAGTACGTGTTGATACCAAACGCCTAGACCAAATAATGAACATGGTGGGCGAGTTAGTACTTGTGCGAAATCGCTTAGTGAGTTTGGCGACTAATTCTGATAGCGAGGCTATGGGTAAAGCTATTTCCAACTTAGATGTTGTGACTGCTGATATCCAAGGTGCAGTAATGCAAACACGAATGCAGCCAATTAAAAAAGTATTTGGCCGTTTTCCTCGTGTTGTACGTGACTTAGCACGAACACTTAAAAAAGATATTAATTTATTACTTGTCGGTGAAGACACCGATTTAGATAAAAATTTAGTGGAAGCATTGGCCGATCCATTGGTGCATTTGGTTCGCAACTCGGTCGACCATGGTATTGAAATGCCCGATATTCGTGAAGCATCGGGTAAACCTAGAACAGGTACGGTGACTTTATCAGCTTCGCAACAGGGTGATCATATTCTACTTACCATCCAAGATGATGGTGCCGGTATGGATGCTGAAAAGCTTAAAAAGATTGCGATTAGTAAAGGGGTGCTTGATCACGACCAAGCGAGTCGTCTTTCTGATACTGAAGCTTATAACCTTATTTTTGCACCTGGATTTTCAACCAAAGAAGAAATCTCAGATATTTCTGGCCGTGGTGTTGGTATGGATGTGGTTAAAACAAAAATCACTCAGCTCAATGGCTCGGTTAACATAAAATCAGAAATGGGCGTAGGGACTACTTTAGAAATCAAAGTTCCACTAACACTTGCGATATTACCTACCTTAATGGTGGTGGTGGGAGAGCAAACCTTTGCCTTGCCGCTAGCGGGTGTAAGTGAAATATTCCACTTAGATTTAACAAAAACTAATGTGGTTGATGGCCAGCTAACGATTATTGTTCGTAAAAAGTCGATTCCATTATTCTACCTTGAACATTGGCTTATAAAAGGCGCTGATAGAGGTCAGCGAAAAGCACAAGGGCATGTCGTTATTGTGCAAATAGGGACTCAAAAAGTAGGGTTCGTTGTTGATTCACTAATAGGTCAAGAAGAAGTGGTGATCAAGCCTCTAGATGCATTATTGCAAGGTACGCCGGGTATGGCGGGTGCGACTATTACCTCTGATGGTGGAATTGCACTGATATTAGATGTACCGAGTATGCTAAAGCATTACGCTGGATAATAAAAAGTAGGTATAAACTTTATGCCTACCCATTCATTGAATAAGAGAGCGAAATGGCTGTTAAAGTTTTAGTAGTTGATGATTCAAGCTTTTTTCGCCGCAGAGTGAGTGAAATTCTTGAACAAGACAGCGGCATTGAGGTAATAGGCTTTGCTGTAAATGGCCGAGAGGCCGTCGAAAAAACAGCTCAGTTACGTCCTGATGTTATCACCATGGATGTTGAAATGCCGGTGCTGGATGGTATTAGTGCTGTGAAAGAGATCATGGCGAGTAATCCAACACCTATTTTAATGTTTTCATCGTTAACACGAGCAGGGGCATCTGCCACTTTGGATGCGCTTGATGCTGGGGCGATGGACTTTTTACCTAAAAAGTTTGAAGATATTGCTCGCAATAACGATGATGCAATTAAGTTATTGCAAAATAAGGTTAAGGAAATAGGCCGCCAGCGTATTGGAAGAATTACGAGAACGGCCCCATCTCCAAGTATTAGTAAACCAGCGTCAAACAGCTCTGAGCGCTTTTCTAACCTTGCTAAAAAGCCGATAGTTCAACCTGATCGTAGCTTTAATAATGCGAGTCCTGCATCTACTAGCAGCAGTGCCTCAGCGCGTGCCAGTGGTAAGCAGTATCAGTTAGTTGCTATTGGTACATCCACAGGTGGGCCGGTTGCACTGCAAACTATTTTGACGCAATTACCTGCTAATTTTCCACACCCTATTTTACTCATACAGCATATGCCTGCTGCATTTACCCCGGCTTTTGCTACTCGCTTAGATGGCTTGTGTAAGATTAAGGTAAAAGAAGCGCAGCAAGGCGATAGATTACAACCTGGGTGCGCTTATTTAGCGCCAGGTGGCCAGCAAATGATGGTAGAAGGACGTGGCTCTAATAGAACCCTTCGTGTGTTTGAAGATAAAAATGAACGAGTAAACTATAAACCAAGTGTTGATATTACCTTTGCCAGTGCGGCCAAAGCGTATCAAGGTGATGTGCTTGCCATTATTTTGACAGGCATGGGTGCAGATGGTCGTGATGGTGCTCGCATGCTTAAGCAAACTGGCGCTACAATTTGGGCTCAGGATGAAAAAAGCTGTGTTGTCTATGGTATGCCTCAGGCGATAGCCAGTGCAGGTTTAGCGAGCGAAAGCATTAGCCTTCATGATGTGGCTGCACGTTTAAAAAGAGAGGCTGGCTGTGGATAAGCTTTCTGTTTTAGGATTACTGGTTGCATTAGGTGCTATTGCAATCGGTTATTCTTTAGAGGGAGGTGTGGTATCTGCGCTGTTTAATGGGCCTGCACTAATTATTGTATTAGGCGGTACATTAGGTGCGGTGATGCTACAAACATCAGCCAATACATTTAAAAAAATGCTTGGTATTACTCATTGGGTTTTTGTTACCGACGACCATGATATTGAAGATGCTATTGAGCAAGTAAAACGCTGGTCGCATAAAGCCCGTCAAGAAGGGTATTTAGCATTAGAAAGCGAAGCACTTGCGCATTCAGATCCCTATGCCGCCAAAGGACTGAGCTTATTAGTTGATGGCTGTTCAGAGCAAAAACTACGCGATACCCTCGAGATTGACTTATTACTTGAGCGAGAACGATTACTTGATGCTAGCCGGGTATATGAAGCAATGGGTGGGTATAGCCCAACTATTGGTATTTTAGGTGCGGTACTTGGGCTTATTCAAGCCATGTCATTTATTAACGATCCTGAGCAGTTAGGAACGGGTATTGCCACCGCGTTCATTGCAACTATATATGGTGTTGGTTTGGCTAATTTATTATTTTTACCTATGGCCAATAAGCTAAAGCAACGGGTTGAGCAAAAGATGCTTTATCACGAAATGTTAGCGGAAGGTGTAATTGCTATTAGCCAAGGTGAGAGCCCTATTAATATTGAACTAAAGCTTGAAGCCTACCGCGTTGAACGTCCAATTTTACAGGCCCATTAGCGCCTATGTTACGCCGTCGCTTACGTCATCACCAATTAAAGAGCCAACATACTGAGCGCTGGTTAGTTTCTTATGCGGATTATATGACCATAATGTTTGCATTTTTTGTTGTATTGTATGCAATTGCGATAAACAAAGAAGACAACATCAAGGTTTTATCTGATTCTCTTGAGCATGTTTTTGATAAGTCTGCAAAACAATATTCTCAGCAGGGTAACGGGGTAAATGGTGATGCTTTATTGCTTGAAAGGGTGACCCCTGAGGCTGAAATTCTCTATGGCGAAAGTATTCAAGAGCTAGAGCAAGACCCAATGTTACTCGATGGTCAAAGTGACAATAGCAATATTAGTCAACGCCACTTAGGTAAGCCGCTGGATAGTTTATTGGCTAAATTACAATCGTCGCTAATTGATGAGATACGCAGTGGCGAGGCTAGCTTAGAACTAAGCCAAGACTGGTTGGTTATTGAGCTCAATTCCGGATTGTTGTTTGCCAGTGGTAGTGCTGTTGCACATAACAAGGCCAAAGAGATTGTAAAAAAAATTGAAGCAATCATTGCATCAGTCGATAACTATATAAGAGTACGCGGGTATACAGATAACGAAACCATACGAAATGAAATATTTCGTTCTAATTGGGAGTTATCAGTGGCGCGTGCAACCTCAATATTAGTTGAGCTAGAGCGTTTGGGCATTGAATCCGCGCGCATGGCCATTGAGGGGTATGGTCAATACTCGCCCTTTGCCGATAATAATACCGAAGCTGGGCGTGCTGAAAACCGTAAAGTCGTGATTGCACTTTCTAAATATGGTTTAGCCCCCGAGCCCTCTGATGAACAAACGAAATCATCAATTTCAGTATCAGAGCAAAGTCAGCCAGAAATTGAGCTGCCTGCCCAAGACGATACAATAAAAATAATTCGTTTACCGCATGGTGGCATCCGTGTTACAACGCGCAACGAACAGTAATTAGGATGTAATGTGAAAGTTTGGACAGTAGCCAATCAAAAAGGGGGAGTAGGCAAAACCACTACAGCGGTTAGCCTTGCAGGGATCCTTGCGCTTCAAGGCAAGCGCGTGTTATTGATTGATACAGATCCTCATGCTTCACTAACCTATTACTTTGGTATTGATTCAGAAGATTTAGAGGTCAGTGTTTACGATATTTTTACTCGAGGCTCGAGTATGAAAAGCGAAGAAATATTGCAAGCATTATGCCCCTCAACAATTGAAAACCTTGATATTTTACCTGCAACTATGGCGATCGCGACACTTGACCGTAGCATGGGTAATAAAACGGGAATGGGCCTGATTTTAAAAAAAACACTGGCTAAAATTAGCGAGTATTACGATTACGCAATTTTAGATTGCCCACCTGTTTTAGGTGTGCTGATGGTCAATGCGCTTGCCGCCTGTGAAAGAGTGTTAGTGCCGGTGCAAACTGAGTTCTTGGCGCTTAAAGGGCTCGATAGAATGATGCGTACTATGGAGTTAATGCAAACCTCTCAAGCGAAAAGCTATGAATATACTATAATTCCAACTATGTATGATAAACGAACCAAAGCATCGCTTGAGGCCTATAAAACATTACAAGAAACGTATAAAGAAAAAGTATGGCCAGGCGTTATTCCTGTTGATACTAAATTTAGAGATGCAAGTTTAGCGCAAAAAGTACCGGTAGATTTTTGCCCAAATGCGCGTGGAGTCTATGCTTATAAAGCATTACTTAAATATTTAATAAAACAAGGTTAATAAATGAGTAAGCAATTATTTGCTAATGAAAAAGTAGTCACTCAGTACTTAGGGGCGTTATTATCTGATGACGAACCAACAAAAGACCTTGAGCCTGTTGCTAAACTGCTTGAGCAGGTAACGTATGAAGAGCAAAAAGAACAACCAGTAATAGTTGAGCCTGTTGTTGAAGTTGAAAAGCTCAATAAGCAAGTATCGAATGTAGAAATTGACACCCACCAAGAGCAACACGTCGTGCCTGAGCAAGAGGTGGTTGTAGGTGGTGAAGCTGACTACTTTGATGGTGAGTTTCAAGCGCTGTTTTTTGAAGTGGCAGGGCTTACTTTAGCGGTGCCGCTAAAAGCCTTAGGTGGCATTCATGAGCTTGGAGAAGTAAATCATTTATTTGGCAAGCCTAAGTGGTTTAAAGGGGTTATGATAAACCGAGAAGAAAAGCTCAATGTTGTTGATACCGCTCGCTGGGTTATGCCTGAAAAGTACGATGAGCAGTTAGAGGCATCTTTAAATTATCAATATCTCATCACTTTAGGTGATAGCCAATGGGGTTTATTAGCAGAAAAACTAATAAATAACATTACATTGAGTAAAGAAGATGTAAAATGGCGTACAAATAACAGTAAGCGCCCATGGCTTGCTGGAGTAATTAAAGAAAAAATGTGTGCTTTAATAGATGTTAATAATTTAAACGCACTATTAGAGAAAGGCTTAGATAGCCGTCACAAGTAATGACCATTACGAGGTAAGAGCATGAGTGAAGATAAATTACTGTCAGCTAAGAAAAATGCAGATAATAATGATGAGATTTTGCAGTGGGTTACGTTCAAGCTAGAAGATGAAACTTATGGCGTAAATGTAATGCAAGTGCAAGAAATACTGCGTTACACCGAGATTGCTCCTGTACCAGGTGCACCTTCGTATGTGATTGGTATTATTAACTTACGTGGTAATGTTGTTACCGTTATTGATACTCGCTCTCGTTTTGGTTTACCTGATATTGAAGCGACGGATAATTCACGTATTTTAATTATTGAAGCAGAAGAGCAAGTGATTGGCATTCTAGCCGATAGCGTTTCTGAGGTTGTTTACCTACGTAGCTCTGAAATTGACAGTGCGCCAAATGTAGGTACAGAGGAAAGTGCTAAATTTATTCAAGGTGTATGTAACCGCGACAATGAGTTACTTATTCTGGTTGATTTAAATAAACTACTTAGTGATGACGAATGGGATGAGTTAAGCGATATATAAGCTTCTCTACATAAAACTATGTTATTACTTGGTATTGCTATTGCGGGTTTAGTTTTTGGACTATTCTCGCTGCTTTTAATTGTGATGTTTAAAAAGCGCTATGCGAGTGAGCTTGGCGCGCAATTACAACAGTTTAAAGATTCATCAGAGCAGATTAATATTTTACGTAGCGAAGTGTCAGAGTTGCGAACCGGTTTACTGAGTATTGGTAAGCGTGTGCTTGAGGTAGAACAACAAAACCAAGAGCTGATACAGCAACAAGCAGCTCAAAAATACGATGACCCCGATGCTAAAATATACTCTCGTGCGGTAAAAATGGTTGAGTTAGGTGCTGATTTAGATGAGGTTATTCGCGAATGTGAATTACCCCGCGCCGAGGCTGAACTGTTGTTTTCATTACACAAACAAAAAGGCGCTTAGCGCCTTTTTTGCTTTTATAACACTGCGTTATGCTTTTATATTTAGCTTTCCCTGAAAGTCTTGCCAACCAGGCGGAAACTTTCCTCTAACCACGTATGAAAACGCAATGAGCTCAGCAATAACAAAGTACAACTCTTTGGGGATCTCTTCTGCGAGGTCTAGTTTCGATAGTGTATTTGCAAGTGCTTCATCTTGATGGATTAAAATTCCTTTTTCTTTGGCTAGGGCAATAATTTCATCCGCCAGTTCACCAAACCCTTTAGCACTTACAATGGGTGAATGTCCCGCCTCGTAGAGTAGTCCAATTGCTGAATTGCTTTTTGATGACTCAGTCATGGCTAAACCTTAATATTAATAATGGCATGGGATTGGTAAAATGCTTGATGGTTGTCATCCGCTCGTTTTAGTTTAAGCTCACCCACTTGTAAGCCTTGTTTTGCCAGTTTTGAGCGTAAATTATCAAGATGTGGATGAGCTAAAGCGCTCACCGCTTGGGTTGAGGCTAACAACTGACAATCTAAAGCTTTATCCATGAGTTCTGCGATTATTTGTAGCTTACCCAGCTCGGCATAATCAAAGTTGAGCCTAACAAACCAAACATTTTTATCCGCTAGTTTACCGCTACTGTGCTTTTTATACTGCCCTAAAGTTATTTCTGTTTGCGCCGCTTCAGCAGGCAACTTCATCGGTAATAAAAATTGTACCAAGGCGTTTGTGTCAGGTTGTTGACTAATCGCGGGCGTTTGTACTTGGCTTAATGTGTTCTTAATTTGGGTTAATTCACCTGCTAATGCTTGTACTTGTGGTTGCTGTAATTGTTCCAACAATTTATTGGCGCTATTACCCACTTTAAACGTCGGTAATAAAACCTGCAGTAAAGCTTCTAAACCCGTTTGATTATTAATACTCACCGCACTTGGATTTTGGTTAATGATAGGCGCGGCTAAAATGCTTAATGAAAGCTGTTCAACACCTCTATTAAACGAGCTTTGTAAGATGTCGCTTTGAAGTTGTGTGGGCTTTATGGTGCTGAGTATTTCGCGCTGTATGGTTGCTGGGTGCAAATTACTATCTGACAACATGCGATTAAAAGCCTGATTAACTAAACGGTTTAAATCGGTTCCTTGATCAGTCAGTTTGCTTGTAATGGTATTAAGTTGGCTGCTTACTATTTGGTTGGTCGCATCTTTTTGTTCTATTGAGGTGTTTGGACTGTGTTTTAAAACCGTCGCTAATAAGAGTTTTTCTAAAGGCTGTAAGCTCTGACCAAATGTAGCCGCGTTAGTTGGTGAGGATGAAAAAGGAGTCACTAAAGGAGATAAAGCGAGTGCTGCTAACGGTTGTTGTTGCCACATAGAAACGCTTGATTTTATTTGCTGGGTAAATTGCATTAGGGGCGGCGCTAAATTTGACACGTTTTTTAATTGTGTCATGTCAATTTTTTGCATTGGGGTGAGCCATTTTTGCTGAGCATTGCCTGTAAATACTGGTTTTTGAGATGAGCTTACCGAGGTCGTAAATGGCTTGCTTTCAAAGTACTTTACCGCATCTAAAATACGTGTTTTAAAATCAGCAAAACTGCTTTTTAACCATGATTGTATGGGACTGTTTATCGTGCTGAGCGGATGCTGTTTACTTGGCGAGGGATCAATTAGGCCTTGCGACTGTTGCAAAGAGAGCATCTCATTAAACGGTTTACTAAATGAGTTTTTAAGGCTCACAGTCATAGTGTGATAAGCGGTTTTGATCAGTAATTTATCTGCTTGGTGAGTAATGTTTACCTTAGTCGGGATGGTAGGTAGTTCACTTAATTGTCGGTGACTTAGGTTAATAGTTAATGAGTCTTTAAAAGAGTTTGGGCTTAATACCGCAAACTTAGGCATAGCATGAAGCTGAGCAGGGGTTAAATTACTGGCAAGCAACTGTGTTAGTTTGGCTTGGTTTATTGGCTGTGAATGCACTATATCAGCAAAACGATTAATGATATTTAGCCGTGTACCTTTGCCATCAGTCTCAATTATGCCTTTTAATAAGGGTTCTTGTGCTAGTAATTGCGCTATTTGTTTATTAATGGCGATGCTGGCATTAAATGTTTCAATCACCAGTTTTGGCGTTGGCTTTAAAGTAACTTGTATCGATAGCGGGTTGTTTTGAATATCACTCTGGGTGTTTATAAAATTTAAAAATCGTTGTAACTGATCCGGTTGTTTAATTGATAAGGTACTGTTGTTAGGAATAATAGTTAAGCTTTTACCATCTGCACTTAGTTGTATGTTAGCACTCGCTATTTTTTCAACGTTTGTTGGGGCTTCATTAACCATGAGTCGAATTGTTTGCCAATGCTTATTCATAAACACATCTAAGGTTACTGACTCTTTAGAAAACTGAATGTTTTTAGCCGCCAGCACTTCTTCAGGCAATGTCGGTAACACAGGTTGACCTGAATTGCTTGTTTGATTACTAACCTGTGGGTTAGTCAATGTAATGTGCGTTGGTGTATTCATTATTTTATATCAAGTTTTCTTTATTTTAAGTAAATCGATTCTAAAGCAATATTCGTATTACCCTATCATTTATGGTAGACTTACCGCTAATTTTTGGCAGAGAGAATCGTCATCTTGTTACACATTAAGTCCGTTACTTGTATCAAGCAAGAGCGTTGTTTGTTTGATGAACTTAATTTTAGCCTTAAAAGCGGTCAAATCATGCAGTTAGCTGGTCCTAATGGGGCAGGTAAAACATCGTTATTGCGCATTGTTGCCGGTTTTTCGCTGCCAGATGAAGGTGATATTTTATACCTTAATCAATCTATCAAAAAATATTATGACGAATACGCCAGAGACTTATTATATATAGGCCATAAAACTGGTGTGAACGTACAACTCAGTGCACTTGAAAATGTAACACATTGGTTGGCTATTAATGGTTACGTTGACACCCCTGACTTATACTCTTTATTAAGTAAGCTAGGTTTGGTAGGGCTGGAAGATGTGCCTGTTAGAACCTTATCGGCGGGTCAACAAAGACGAGTAGCTTTGGTCAGATTATGGTTATCTGAAGCTAAGTTGTGGATTTTAGACGAACCTTTTACTGCGCTCGATAAAAGTGGCGTTGCCTTTTTACAGCAACGTTTTACTGAGCATTTATCAAAGGGGGGCGCCATTTTGTTAACAACACATCAAGACCTAACCACCCATTTTAGTGACTTACAAACCTTGACTTTGGAGTACCGCCACTAATGACACGACAGCACTCATATTGGCAGTTATTTGTCGCGGTATTTAGTAAAGACGTTAAGCTCGCTTTTCGTCAGCGTGCTGAAATAGTCAATCCCATCTTGTTTTTTTTAATTGTTATCTCGTTATTTCCATTAGCGATAGGGCCTGAGCCTGGGTTGTTATCAAGAATGGCGCCGGGCATTATCTGGGTTGCGGCTTTATTATCAACCATGCTTGGACTCGATAAGCTATTTAGAGACGACTATAACGATGGCTCTTTGGAGCAACTAATTGCTTCTTCGTATCCTTTATCATTAACCGTGTTAGCTAAAGTAGCGGCACATTGGGTGATCACTGGCTTACCGCTGGTACTAATGACCCCCTTATTTGCTTTGTTATTAAATTTAGAAACGACGGCCTTAATGGCCACGTTATTAACGCTATTACTAGGAACTCCCTTATTGAGCTTTATTGGCGCAATAGGAGCGGGTTTGACTGTGGGATTACAAAAAGGCGGCATTTTAATGAGTCTGCTCGTTTTGCCTTTGTATATTCCGGTTTTAATTTTTGCAACTTCCGCTATTGATACCAGCACTATGTCGCTGGATTACAGTGGTCAGCTTGCAATCCTTGGTGCCATGTTAGTCGTTGCTATTATCAGTGCACCAATTGCCATATCATCAGCATTAAAAGTGAGTGTAAGTTAATATGTGGAAGTGGTTACATCCGTATGCGAAAGCAGAGCGAGCATATCAGTTATGCAATACTCTACTGCCATATTTTGCAGTAGTAACGGTCGTTAGTATAATTGTTGGTTGGGTTTGGGGGTTAGGTTTTGCCCCTGCCGATTACCAACAAAAAGACAGTTACCGTATTATTTTTATTCACGTGCCCTCCGCTATTTTATCTATGGGCGCATATTCATCAATGGCGATTGCTGCCATTGTTGCCTTGGTATGGCAGTTACGTAATGCCGAGCTTGCGGTAATTGCAATTGCGCCTGTTGGTGCGTGTATGACAGCAATAGCTTTAATTACTGGTGCTGCATGGGGTAAACCTATGTGGGGAGCATGGTGGGTATGGGATGCTCGGCTGACTTCTGAACTTATTTTATTATTTTTATACTTAGGGGTGTTGTCTTTGTACCATGCCTTTGAAGATAAAAAGTCAGCCGGTCGCGCCGCGTCAATTTTAGCTATTGTTGGGGTTATTAACTTGCCTATCATTCACTTTTCGGTGGAATGGTGGAATACCCTGCATCAAGGGGCGAGCATCACTAAATTTAACCGCGATGCGGTTGATCCAAGTATGTTTTGGCCGCTAATGATTAACATTTTAGCCTTTGCCGCGTTTGTTGGTACTGTGACTTTAATTCGTCTTAAAAATGAAATTTTACACCGTGAAAAGCACCGCCCATGGGTGCGACAGTTGTTAACTAGGGGGTAATTATGCAGTTTGACTCGTTTTCAGATTTTATTGCAATGGGAGGCTATGGTTTTTATGTGTGGCTTTCTTTTGGTACATGTGCATTGATTCTATTAGGTATTTTATTTAGCTCGTTACGCGACAAAAAACAAATTTTAGCGTCAGTTGAGCAGCAAATTGCACGTGAAACTCGAATTAAAAATTCTAAGCAGGAGCAAACCTCGTGAACCCTAGACGTAAAAAACGCCTTTTGGTTATTATCGCCGTACTCTTTGGTATTGGTGGATCAATTGGTTTAGTGTTGTACGCCTTACAAGAAAATATTAATTTGTTTTACACCCCCAGCGAATTAATTGATGGTAAAGGTCCCAATAAAGAAAAGCCGTTTGTAGGCCAAAAGCTGAGAATTGGCGGCATGGTAGTGCCAGGCTCTGTGATCAGAAATGAACAAAGCTTAAAAGTAAGCTTTAAGCTGATTGATACGGGGCCATTGGTAACAGTGCGTTATCAAGGTATTTTGCCTGATTTGTTTCGTGAAGGACAAGGGATTGTTGCGCAAGGTGTGTTAGTAGAGCCTAACGTGATTGAAGCATTTGAAGTGTTGGCCAAGCATGATGAAGAATATATGCCAGCCGAGGTTGCCGAGGCAGTAAAAGGAATTAAGCACGAGAAACCAAAATACAATTTAGATAGTGGGAGCTAATATGATCCCAGAACTTGGTTATTTTTCCCTAACATTGGCCATGGTACTGAGTATTCTGTTGTGTATTTTCCCACTTTGGGGTGCACACACTGGAAACCTTCGTTTGATGCGCGCTGCGCCATCACTTGCTATTGGTCAGTTTGCATTTGTTGCTTTGTCTTTTGCTGCGCTTATTTATGCCAGCTTAACCGATGATTTTACCGTATCTTATGTAGCGTATCACTCAAGTAGCACCTTGCCTTGGTATTATAAAATAACCTCAACATGGGGTGGCCATGAAGGCGCTATTTTACTGTGGTTATTAATGCAGGCCGGTTGGACCGCCGTTGTTGCTTTGCGTTCAAAGTCACTGCCTTGGGTACTTCGTGCTCGCGTATTAGGTGTGCTTGGTTTTTTAGGTGTCGGATTTATGATGTACACCTTGCTACTTTCAAGTCCGTTTGAACGTTTACTGCCCTATTTCCCTGTTGAGGGACGCGATTTAAATCCATTATTACAAGACCTGGGGATGATCATTCACCCTCCATTACTTTATATGGGGTATGTCGGTCTTTCTGTTGCTTTTGCCTTTGCTATTGCCGCGTTGTTAACCGGCAAACTTGATAATACGTGGGCAAAATGGTCACGCCCATGGACGATGACAGCATGGGGCTTTTTAACCTTAGGTATCACCATTGGTAGTTGGTGGGCCTATTCAGAGCTAGGCTGGGGTGGCTGGTGGTTCTGGGATCCCGTTGAAAACGCATCACTCATGCCATGGTTAGTCGCAACCGCGTTACTGCACTCTTTAAGTGTGACTGAAAAACGTGGCGTATTTAAATCATGGACAGTGTTACTGGCTATTGCGGCGTTTTCATTAAGCTTACTGGGTACTTTTATAGTTCGCTCAGGGATTATTGTTTCGGTGCATGCATTTGCAACAGACCCTGATCGTGGCTTATTTATTCTTGGCTTTTTGGCCGTAGTTGTTGGCGGCGGTTTAGCGTTGTATGGCTTGCGTGTTTCACAAGTTAAAAGTGAAGGGCGTTATAAATTTGTATCGCGTGAAGTGGCTCTTTGGTTAAACAATATTTTCTTAGTAGTTGCTACATTAATTGTACTGTTAGGTACATTATTACCTATGGTGCACAAGGAAATGGGGCTAGGCAGTATTTCAATTGGCGAACCTTTCTTTAATAAAATGTTTGCTATTTTACTGGTGCCATTTGCTATTTTAATGGGCATCGGACCTTTCCTGCGTTGGAAGCAAAATAAGTGGGCCTTTTTACAAAATAAAATATTTGTAGGCGCATTAGTCAGTATTATCATTACCTGTGCGTGGTTATTTAGTAGCTATGAGGTAGTGACTCCATTAACACTTTTAGCAACCACGCTAGGTGTATGGATATTTATTGCCACTTTTATTGATTTATATACCAAAGCAGCGGTTCATGGCTCGCTTAAACTCGGTATAAAGCGCTTAGGTTTAAGCTATTGGGCAATGGTGCTGGGGCATGTTGGTTTAGCCTTTGTTATAGCGGGCATTACACTCACCTCGGCGTATTCAGTTGAGCGTGATGTATCAATGAAGCCTGGTGATAGCGTACAGCTAAATCAGTATCAATACCGCTTTGAAGGTGTGAAGACTATTCGTGGTGCAAACTACAGTGGTCATGCAGGTGTCGTGACGGTATTAAAAGGGAATGACACTGTAACGCGTTTATATGCAGAAAAGCGTCGTTACGATATTGGTATGCAATTTATGACCGAAGCCGCTATTGATGCCGGATTCACTCGTGATTTATATCTTGCGCTTGGTGAGCAACTAAGTGAAGGGGCATGGTCATTACGTATTTACCATAAGCCGTTTGTACGTTGGATGTGGATTGGCGGTATTCTGATCTCACTCGCTGGTTTTGTGATTTTATTCGATAAGCGCTATCGCGCCTCACCGCGAAAAGATGAAATAGAGGGGGCAGTATGAACCGTAAACTTATCGCAATTGCCCCTTTATTAATTTTTATCTTTATCTGTGTGTTTTTATACCAAGGGTTGTTTGCCAACCCGCGGGAAATACAAACAGGGCGAATTGGTCAAACGGTGCCTGCGTTTAATTTACCTGATTTAATGCAAGACGATAAACGTTGGACTGATGAGCAGCTAAAGGGTGACGTGTATTTGCTAAACGTTTGGGGCACATGGTGTCCGACGTGTTTAGCTGAGCTTGGCTATTTAACTAAGCTACGCGAGCAAGGGGTTAAAATTATCGGCTTGTATTATGTACAAAGTTACGACGCCGATTTTGATGGCCCATTTGATATGCAAGCGCTGCGTGATGATGTGAGTAATATGCTTTCACGTGCGGGCGACCCTTATCAATTTAATATTTTAGATTTAGAACGTTCATTGTCTTTAGATTTAGGGGTGTCCGGTGCACCAGAGACATTTTTAGTAGATAAAAATGGCACCATTTTGTTACATCACACTGGTGATATAAACCCTCGAGTTTGGCGTGCTAAGTTTGCGCCTATTATGCAGGAGCTGCAGCCATGAGATTGTTTTTATTAACCCTTAGCTTGTTTGTTAGTGTAGCTGCGTTTGCTCAGCAAGACCGTTATCAATTTGATAGCAACGAGCAAGCTGTTCGCTTTGAAGAGCTAACAAAAGAATTACGTTGCCCGAAGTGTCAAAATCAGAATATTGCTGACTCTGATGCTGTTGTCGCAAAAGACTTGCGCGAGCGAGTGCTGGCGTTGGTAAAAGATGGCAAAACCAAAGATGAAGTTATTGATTACATGATTGATCGATATGGCTATTTTGTTCATTACGATCCACCGGTAACACCTGCCACGTTAATACTGTGGGTACTTCCGGTACTCATCGTAATAATTGGGTTTGGCTTTATTGTGATTCGCCAACGTAAAGCGTCGGTAAAACAAACTTGGAGTGACGCTGATGAAGTGATGCTCAATAAGCTGATTAAACAAAATAAACATCAGGAGCAAAGTTAAATGATTTTAATGTGGGCGTCTTTTGCTTTACTCACACTCATTGCATTGCTGTTTATTATTGTGCCTTTTTTAAAAAAAGAGCGCATAGTAACCATCACCCACAACGCCAATGCACAGCTTATCAGCATTTATGAACAGCGTTTAGTTGAATTACAGGCAGATTTAGATAATCAACGTATAGACTCGCAAAATCACAGCGAAGCTATTATTGAATTAAAACGCCGTTTACTTAATGAATTATTGCCAGAGAAGTCACTAAATAGCCGTGGTGACAATCGTATATTTGCTTTAACAGGGGCGGCGTTTTTAATTGCATTAGCAGGTATTTTTTATGCAATGACAGGCAGCCAGCAACAAATTGCAGCTTGGCATGATGCAATGGATAACTTGGCCGATTATGGTCAGCGCGCCGTAATGCAAAAGGGCGAGCCATTAACTAAAAATGAGTTACAAGCGTTTGCCCTAGCACTGCGTACTAAGTTAAGCCAAAGCGGTGATGATGAAGTCGCTTGGATGTTGTTAGGGCGTGTTGCTTTAATGCTAAATGAATTTGATATGGCGAAACAGTCATTCGATAAAACATTAAAAATAAACCCTGATAATATGCAGGCGCTTGTTAGCTACTCTCAGGTGCTATTACTTGAGGGCAGTGAAGAGAACATGACTCGTGCAGCGGGTATGCTTTCTAAAGTACTGCAAGCTCAACCAAATAACCTTGATGCGATTTCGTTACTTGCACTGATCGCCTTTGAGAGAAAAGACTGGCTACAGGCAAAGGCAGCGTTTGAGGTGTTACTTGCAAGTATGGATGAGTCTGATACGCGCTATGCTATGATCAACCAACGTATTAGCGAAATCGATCTACAAATTGCTCAGCAAAACGTGGCAACCAGTGGCGATCAGTTAGCGGCTCAAAGTATTCAAGTTAC
Source organism: Pseudoalteromonas sp. TB41 (assembly GCF_000497975.1). Classification (NCBI taxonomy): domain Bacteria; kingdom Pseudomonadati; phylum Pseudomonadota; class Gammaproteobacteria; order Alteromonadales; family Pseudoalteromonadaceae; genus Pseudoalteromonas; species Pseudoalteromonas sp. TB41. The sequence continues at coordinate 68,621 of NZ_AUTH01000082.1, forward strand.
CGTTGATATCGATAGCCAACTTGCAGACAAACAGCCCAATAACGGTATTTTGTTTGTGTTTGCTAAAGCGGCTAAGGGATCACCGATGCCTTTAGCCGTGGTCAAACTAACAGACTATAGCTTTCCAATTACGGTTGAGCTGAGCGATGCTAATGCCATGATGGCAGGGCTAAACTTATCGAGTGCGAGTGAAATTATCATTTCTGCGCGTATCTCTAATGATGATTCAGTTATGCCAAGCACTGGGGAGCTTGAAGGGCATTCTCAAGTGCTTGCTTCTAAAGAGGTGCGCCAAGTGCAACTGAACATTGATACATTAATACCTTAAGGATTTGAGATGTTAAAACAAGGCTTACTTTTATTATGTTTACTCACGTTATCGGGTTGTGCTCAAGTGCCTGAGAGTAAATATGATGAGCGCGATCCCATACAAAGTGTAAACAGACCTATTTATGACTTTAATATGGACGTACTTGATGCTTATATTTTAAGGCCTGCGGCAGTGGGTTATATAACAGTAACCCCACAGCCTGTGCGTCGAAGTATTGTGCATTTTACCGATAATATTACAGCACCGGTTGATATTATTAATGCGGGTCTGCAAGGAAAGCCAAGCAGTGCCGGAATTAATTTTGCGCGCTTTTTAGTGAATTCTACGGTGGGAGTGTTTGGCTTATTTGACGTTGCAAGTTCGTTAGGGCTTGAAGTAACTGATGAAGATTTTGGCCAAACCTTAGGTGTGTGGGGAGTAGGCGATGGTGCCTATTTAATGATCCCGGCAATGGGGCCATCAACTGCACGTAACTTAACCGGTGATGTTGTTGATAATGTGGTTTTACCTAAAATTGCACTGACTACACCACAAACAATTTTAGTGTTTGCGTTAAAGGCGGTTGAGGCAAGGGCGTCTTTAATGGCTCAAGAGGGTTTATTAAATGATTCATTAGACCCATACCTGTTTGTTAAAGACATTTACTTTCAGCGTCAGTTATATGAACTCTACGATGGCAATCCGCCAATAAAAGAAGAGCCTGAAGATTTTGACGAAGATTTCTTAGAAAGCCTTTAATAAAAATAAAACGCCAGCAAATGCTGGCGTTTTATTTTTAGTTATTAATTACTAATGAGCGCTTTAATTATCAATCATTATCTGCATTTGTTCACTAACCCAATTAAGTGCTTCGTGGTAAGCATCAGGCACATCATCACCTAAGTTAAGCTGTTGGGCTTTATCGTTAGCAGCGTGCCAGTTACCCTGCTCATAGAGGGTTACTAAGTTTAAATACTCAGCAAGCAGCCCTTCATTGTTTAACAATGCCGCTTTTATCTCATTTGAAAGCGGTAGTTTAAGCATTACACTGTCCATCTCTTCATCTAGTATGGCATCCATAAGCGACATCATGCCGGTTAAAAATGCTATTCCTGTATCTCTAAGTTTGCCATGTGAAATTGCTAAAAGCTCACAAAAACGCGCGCGTGTTAGCGACAACCTAATAAGCTCCAGAGGTTTGTCTGCAGAGACTTGTGCGGCAAATAATAAAGAGAGTAGTTTTTTTATTTCAGCCGCGCCCAATACAATAAGCGCTTGTTTTATAGTGTTTATTTCAGAGCGGCGAGCAAATGCTGCCGAATTTGAGTAGCGTAGCAGCTTATACGATAAGTTGACATCACGCTCAAATACATCGGTGATTTTTTTAAGATCCATTTCTACGCTGGATGTTTCATAGAGTAGCTCAGCCAATGCCATGCCCGATGGCGGTAACGCCTTGCTTTGCACCATTTCTGGTTTTGAAAAGAAAAAGCCTTGAAAGTATTCAAAACCTAGTTCAAAAGCTTGATTGTAAAGCGCGTAAGTTTCAACTTTTTCTGCGAGTAACTTGATATGTGGGTAAGGTTTTAAATCCTCTATGATCGTTTTAACGTTTTCAATATCACAAGTTAAAAAGTCGACTTTAATAATATCGATAAACGGATAAAAGTGCCGCCATACAGGTTGATGTGCATAGTCATCTAGCGCTAGCGTATAGCCTTTTTCTTTTAGGTCTTTAACAATTGCCAATAAGCGTTTACCTGGCTGGACGGTTTCGAGTATTTCAATTACCACCCCATCTTTGTTTAAAAGGGTTGGGTAGCCTTTTAACAAGGTGTCTAAGGTAAAGTTAATATAAGCGGGTTTATTATCAGTTAAATCTTCTAAGCCAAAGTTAAATTGACTGCCTTCAATCAGTCGAGACGTGGCTTCATCGCCGTCAATATTTGGAAATACGTTATCAACTCCATCACGAAATAAAAGCTCATAGCCAATTAGTTCTTTATTGCGATCTAAAATAGGTTGCCGAGCAGCGTAAAAATACATATTGGATTCCGAAAGAGTAGAAATTGATTAACATTGTAATAATATATTGGAAAACATTCAAAATAGCATCGGTAAAATGAACATTATTAATAAAATACTATGGTTGGTTTGGTATTTCTTAATCTAATTTTATTGTTTTTCATTTTATTTGTTGCAAAAGTGAGCTAACCGATGGTTTTTTATCTACTTAAATGAGCGGGTTGGAGTTATTAGCAATTACCGTGTTATAGTTCAGTAGAAAGCTTTTATTCCAATACTGTCTTAATTATAAGATTTCAAGAGTCATTATTTGGATTAAAAGCCTGTTATTACTTATTTAAGTGGAGGCAAATTTGGAAACAGGAATGATTATTTCACTGGCATTATATTTTATTGTAATGCTGGGAATAGGACTATACGCATATAAGCAATCTACCAGCGATATATCAGGGTATATGCTAGGTGGTCGTAATTTAGCCCCCAGTGTTGCTGCCTTATCAGCGGGTGCATCAGACATGAGTGGTTGGTTACTTATGGGCCTACCTGGCGCAATGTACTTATTTGGGCTTAGCAAGGTTTGGATTGCTATTGGCTTAGTATTAGGCGCATGGGCAAACTATTTCTTAGTCGCCCCAAGACTGCGTGTTTATACTGAAAAAGCAAATGACTCTATTACCATCCCTGATTATTTTGCAAATCGTTTTGATGATAACAAGAATATCCTCCGTGTGATCTCTGCAATTGTTATTATTGTGTTCTTTACTTTGTATACTTCATCAGGCGTAGTCGCCGGTGGTAAGTTATTTGAAAATTCATTTCAGATGAGTTACGAAATGGGTTTATACATCACCACGGGTGTGGTTGTTGTTTACACCTTATTTGGTGGTTTTTTAGCGGTTAGCCTAACAGACTTCGTGCAAGGTTGTATTATGTTTATCTCCTTGCTTGCAGTACCTATCGCTACTTATATGATGCTTGATCAGCCATTTATGGATACTTTAGCAAATGCAAATTACCAGCAGTTGTTAAGTTCACCAAAAGCCAGTGAAATCCATTCATTGAATATGCTTGATTGGTTTGCTGGTGGTTCTACCATTGCTATTATTTCTGCGATGGCTTGGGGCTTAGGCTACTTTGGTCAGCCACATATTATTGTTCGCTTTATGTCTATTCGCTCAGTGAAAGAAATGCCAACTATGCGTCGTATTGGTATGTCTTGGATGACACTATCTGCGATTGGTGCGGTATTTACCGGTTTATTTGGTGCTGCCTTTATGATTGAAAACCAAATGCCTATTGCCGATAAAGAGACCATTTTCTTAGTATTAGCTGAACTTATTTTCCACCCATTAATTGCTGGCTTCCTACTGGCTGCTATTTTAGCTGCGATTATGAGTACGATTTCATCGCAATTATTGGTGTGTTCAAGCTCGCTTACTGAAGACTTCTACAAGATTTACTTAAACCGCGATGCCTCGCAAACTGAGCTGGTGTTAGTAGGGCGTATTAGCGTAATACTGGTTGCGTTATTTGCTATTTACCTAGCGTATGACCGTAATAGTTCAATACTTGATTTAGTTAGCAACGCATGGGCTGGTTTTGGTGCTGCATTTGGTCCACTTGTCTTGTTTAGCCTTTACTGGAAACGTATGAACTTAAAAGGGGCTATTAGCGGTATGGTTGTTGGTGCTTTAACAGTGCTTGTATGGATTTATGCGCCTATTACCATTAATGGTGAGAGCTTAAGCAGTGTAATTTATGAAATCGTCCCAGGCTTCATTTTAGCGAGTATTGCTATTGTGGTAGGAAGCCTTGTGACAGCTGAACCGAAAAAAGAAATTACTGATCTGTTTGATGAAGTTGAATCGTCATTGTAACTGATTAGCTAACGTAAAGTGTTGGTTTTTATAAATGCCAATCAGTTTAACTGGTTGGCATTTTTTTATTGGCTGACCTTTAGAAAAGACCATTCATCTCGTTTAATCACCGATTACTTGCCTTTAGCTATTATTATTTAAAGGCATAAAAAAACTGAATTCGAATACCGAATTCAGTTTTTTAACAATTACTATTGAGCTTTTAAAAGTACTAACTCGCTGCTTTATCTTTTATATCCGCAACGTTATCTGACTTTGTTTTTTTAGCTTTAGTGGGTACTTCTTTACCACCTTTAAGTACGGCCATAAAGTCGTCTTTACTTTTTGCAATCTCCAGCGCGAGCGACTCAACCTGTTGTTCACTTAGTGGTACATCTACTTTTTCAAGCATGAGTTCTAGTGACTCGGCAATATCGAGCATTTTGTCATAGGCATCAGCTTCTTTTTTAGTAGTAAACGTCATGCGCTCGACTCCGTTTCGTTCTACAACATATTTAACAACAACAGCCATGATTTCTCCTGCTTACTTACGTGGCAATATGATTAATTTAAATCATTAGATTACTGTTTTTATATACAGTACAAGCTTGCGCGCGTTTTTGCAAGCTTTAGCCTTAGTTTATCTGCAGCTTGGTTGACAATAAAGAGTAACTCTACTTTATTTATTAAGTCACTTTATAACGCGTTGCAGTAAAGGAGTCGCAAGGAGTGATTGTTACCGTTAGTACTTAGTAACCACAACGTTATGTAAAAGTGCTGGGTGTAAATAATCAACAAATGTTCATGTGAGAACACAAAAGGAAATAGTATGAAATTAATTAAAATCATCTCATTAGCCGCTGCTTTATGTTTATTACCTATGGGTACCACCTTTGCGCAAAGCGATATGCTATCAGAGCAGATGCAATCAGCCGTGGTTAATATTAATACTGCTGATTTAAAACAGTTAATTAAGTTACCAGGTGTCGGCAAGAAAAAAGCACAGGCAATTATCGATTATAGAGAAACCAATGGTGATTTCGCATCACTTGAAGATCTAGCTAAAGTAAAAGGGGTGGGTAAAAAAATGCTAGCCAAACTTGATGGAAAGGTGGCGTTTTAACTTAAAAGGGCGCTATGCGCCCTGATCAAACTGTTTTAAGGCAGCACCAAGGTGCTTTTTAGCAAAATTAACATCTACGGGGGCAGTTAATAGCGGGTAGCTTAAACCAGCCACAATCAAAAAGGGCACGAGTAGCCATCCTTCAAAAAGGGTAAATATTAAAAAAAATGGGCTTAGCAGCATAAGCTTTACAATACGCATTAACACTCTGTCACTAGGAGAGAGCATACTTAACGAGATCGCAATAACGGTTTGTCTTTGACGAACTTTTAAGTGTTTAAGTTCGTCAACGTGGCTTGAAAAAAAAGTAAACATATTAAAGTGACTTTTTAGTTATTAATCGGCTGGCCACCAATATAAAGAGTGTGGCGGTAAACAATACAAAAATAACTTCCATCCATGCTGGCATACTTAAGCCTGCAAATTGCCAATCTATGTTTCCGCAATCACCGGTTGCCTCAAAAAATTGCGGTATCCAATGATGTAATGGCATAAACTCTGGAAAATTTGGCTCAAACTCACAGCTAAATGCGAAGGGGTCAGTGGTTGTTTGCATTTCAATGTGCTCACGAGCTATTAGTAACCCCCATACACTTGAAACCCCCCACACTGTATAAGCGACAATACGGACTACGAGGTTGTTTGGTTTACTGGCGCCAATAATACCGGCAAAAAGTAAGCCTAATACCGCGGTGCGTTGGTAAATACACATAATGCACGGCGCTAACCCCATGTTGTATTGGAAAAAGAGCGCGATGACTTCAAGCAGAAAAACAATCCCACTGAATAATAACCAAGGTGTACGCTGAGTACTTAGATTAGCAAGCCAGTTCATAACAAATCCGTATTTAAATAAGGGCTTAGATTATGACGTAGGATAAACAGCGGAGCAAGTAAAAGGGAAAAGTGAGGAGCTATGAAATTTCCTAGCTCCTCAAAGTCGGGGAAGCTCTTAATGCCCAGAATTCGCTACAGGGATGTGGTGTTGTATTATCCCCCAGTCATAAAACAAACTGGTTATTTCACTCAAGCCAAAATAAGTCGCGCTTAACCCAACAAAGGTAAGCACAAAAGTGTAAGGTAAAGCCATATACACCATTCGACCGTAAGATAGGCGTAACACGGGAGCTAGTGTTGATGTCAGTAAGAATAAGAAAGCAGCTTGACCATTAGGGGTGGCCACGCTGGGTAAGTTTGTGCCGGTGTTTATTGCCACTGCAAGTAAATCAAATTGGTCTCGAGTTATTTGACCTGCTTTTAGAGCTGCAGCAACTTCATTTATATATACAGTGCCGACAAATACATTATCACTGACCATTGAAAGCAATCCATTAGCGATAAAAAACATCACCAATTGTAAGTGCCCTTCAAATGTTAGTACCCAAGTAATCACGGGAGTAAAGAGTTGTTGATCGATGATTACTGCAACCACACTAAAAAATACACAAAGTAGTGCAGTGAAGGGGAGGGCCTCTTCAAAGGCTTTACCGAGTTGGTGCTCTTCTATTATGCCGGCCGACGACGTGGCTAAAATAATTACCGATAAACCAATTAAGCCCACGGTTGCTAAATGTAACGCTAAGCCAGTAATTAACCAGATAGCGATAAGTGCTTGAATTGTGAGGTTCACTCTATCGCGTTTGGTACGTTTTTTATCAAGTGTTTGTGCATGGTTTTTTAAAATAGCATGAATTGTTTCTGGCAGTTTTGCCCCATAGCCAAAGGTTTTTGTTTTTTCTAATAAAAAGGTTGTTAATAAGCCCGCAAAAAGCACGGGTAAAGAAACGGGCAGCATTCTTAAAAAGAACTCACCAAATAGCCAACTTGCTCGCTCTGCAATAATTAAGTTTTGTGGTTCACCAACCATAGTGCACACGCCGCCAAGTGCGGTCCCAATCGAGGCATGCATGAGTAAATTACGTAAAAAAGCACGAAACTCTTCAAGCTCTTGACGGTTTATCTCTTTTACTTGGTTATCATCGTTAATATCGTGCTCACTAATAAAATCTTTTCCTGAGGCCACCTTGTGATAAATACTATAAAAGCCCATGGCCACCGCAATAACAACCGCCATTACAGTTAGGGCATCTAAAAAAGCTGATAAAAACGCAGCAGCTATTGCAAACGCAAGCGATAAAACGGTTTTACTTCTTACTGAAACCACTAACTTGGTAAAAATATACAGCAGCAGATCTTTCATGAAATAAATACCGGCAACCATAAAAATAAGTAATAAAAGCACATCTAGGTTTTGTGCTATTTCATGTTCAACTTGCGTGGTTGATGTCATACCAATTAATAGTGCCTCAATGGCAAGTAGACCACCAGGTTGCAGTGGGTAACACTTGAGCGCCATGGCCAGTGTAAAAATAAACTCAATAACCAGTACCCAGCCAGACAAATAAGGGTTTAATTGAAACAGCAGCGGGTTAATTATTAAAAATGCAATAATGGTGTATTTATACCATTGAGGTGCTTTACCTAAAAAATTTATAAATATTGCAGATGGGACACTCTGTTGCATGATTTTTCCCTAGGGAGGCGTTTAATAGTCTGGTTAATGTCATTAACTTAGTCCAGCCTATAGAGGGTGTAAACAACTAAATAATAATAGTCAAAGTGTCTGGTATGAATAATAGGTTGGCATTCATAGTGTGTTTAAAACCTATCGGTAAAACTAGCGAATCATACAAGTAAAGTTGCCTTTTTAATCACATGCCTAGGTAATTTAACTTACTTTACTTGTTAGTTGTGGCTTGTCTGGTACAATCAGTCAGTTAATCGTATGTAGCGATGTGATGTGAATTAATTCGAGTAGGAATTGAATGAGAATTTTTAAAGCGAAAAGCCCAGCAGGATTTGCTGAGGAGTACATAGTAGAGTCAATCTGGAATGGTGATTTTCCTCCAGGTTCAATTCTGCCAGCTGAGCGTGAACTCTCAGAGTTAATTGGTGTTACTAGAACCACATTGCGTGAAGTGTTACAACGATTAGCCAGAGACGGTTGGTTAACAATCCAACATGGTAAACCCACTCGCGTTAATAATTTTTGGGAAACGTCAGGATTAAACATTCTTGAAACACTGGCACGTTTAGATGAAGATAAAATGCCAGAGCTAACCGATCAGTTACTCTCAGCACGTACTAATATCAGCGCAATTTATACCCGTGCAGCTATAAAACTTGCACCAGAGCGTGTTATCGAAATTTTATCACAAAGCGATGAATTAGAAGATAGCGCACAAGCGTTTGCAGATTATGATTATAAAGTTCATCATGAATTAGCTGTTGCCGGTAACAATCGCATTTATGTGCTCATCCTTAATGGCTTTAAAGGTTTTTATTCTAAGATTGGCTGTCATTACTTTTCAGATCCTCGCACTCGCGAGCTTGCACGCCAGTTTTATAAAGACTTAACTAAGCTTGCTGAGAATAAAGAGCACGATGGTGCAATATTCATGATGCGTAAATATGGTCATCAAACCGGTGAAATATGGCAACATATTCGCGGTGATATGCCTAGCGATATTATGGATTAGTAAAAAGAACCTGCTTAAAGCAGGTTTTTTTATGATCAAAAATCAGTCCATTTATCAAGCGTTCGCTATTTTAGAACGGTGCTATCTATAAATACGATTGTTAATTTATTTTTTATAGCCATAGAATAATGTTTAATTAAATATGGTTGCTATTGTAATTTTAAAATTAGTGCCCATATTAGTAATCAGTATTGCGTAAGCAATTGACAATAAACTCAAAATATTTGGAGAATAAAATGGGTGTATTAGTAGGCCGTCAGGCACCAGACTTTACCGCTGCAGCTGTTCTAGGTAACGGTGAGATTGTAGATAGCTATAACCTTCACGAAAAAATCAAAGGTAAAAAAGCAGTAATCTTTTTCTACCCTCTAGATTTCACATTTGTATGTCCTTCTGAGCTTATTGCTTTTGATAAGCGTTATGCAGAATTCCAAAAACGTGGTGTAGAAGTAATTGGTGTTTCAATCGATTCACAGTTCTCACACAACGCATGGCGTAACACGGCTGTAGCAGACGGCGGTATTGGTAAAGTTCAATACGCACTAGTTGCAGACGTTAAACACGAAATCTGTAAAGCATACGACGTTGAGCACCCAGAAGCGGGCGTTGCATTTCGTGGTTCTTTCCTAATCGATGAAGAAGGTAACGTACGTCACCAAGTAGTGAACGACTTACCACTGGGTCGTAACATCGACGAAATGATCCGTATGGTTGATGCACTAGCATTCCACAGCGAGCACGGTGAAGTATGTCCTGCTGGTTGGACTGAAGGTAAAAAAGGAATGGACGCAAGCCCTGAAGGCGTTGCTAAATTCTTATCTGAAAACGAAGGCGAGCTATAATTTAGCCCTTTAGTTTAAGATAAAAAAACCGCCAAAATGGCGGTTTTTTATTATTTTAAATTAAAACGAAAAGCTCACTTTAGTATAAATGTAACGACCTCGAGGGTTGTGTACACCCGATGCGTAACCATACAGATCTGAATCACCGTCACCAATTGCAAACGGTGGCTCTTCATCAAATAAGTTGTTCACACCTAGCGATACTTTTGCTGACTCAGTAATACGATATGATGTTTGTAAATCTACCAGTACTTGTGAATCAACAGTACGCGATGTATTACTATCGAAGTCTAAGTTACCATCGAAATCGATATCTGGCGTATCTTCAAACTCACCTACATAACTAATGTTCATGTTTGTGTTGAACTGACCAATTTCCCAGTTAGTTGAGAAAATCCAGCGATGCTCTGGGTAACCATATTCACCAGTGTAATCGCGGCCATCTTTTTCAAATTTATCCTGATAAGCCCATTCTAAATTGAATTTTAGTAAGCCTAAATCATCCAGTGAGTGGTTGTAATTTGCTGAAATATCAACGCCCGAAACTTCTTGTGATGATACATTTTCAAAAGTACTGAAAATCTTTTGAATAGTCCCTAAACTGTCTGTACCTGAAGGAGGTAAGCGAACACATACGGTACTGTTTTGGTTATTACACTCTGAGTTGTAAATTGGACCAAACTCTTGCTCATCAATTTTATTGTCTTGGGTGATACTCCATACATCTACACTCAAACCAAAGTCAGTTGTAGGTGCCCAAATAAAGCCGACGTTCCAAGATTCAGACTCTTCAGCTTCTAAGTCAGGGTTACCGGCAAATTCAATGTTGTAATCTAGCGGATCACAATCTTTACCTGTTGCATCACAGCGATAGTTATCAATAAAGAACTGACTTTCCTGAGATGGCCCTAAACCTACTTGTGCAAGTGACGGTGCTCTGAAGCCTTGCGCCCATGAACCACGTACTGTGATTTCATCTGTAGGTGCCCAGCGTAAAGCAACTTTAGGGTTTGTCGTAGTGCCAAAGTCACTGTAATCATCGTAACGGCCAGCAAGTTGTAGCTCTAAGTTTTCCGCAAGTGGAATTGAAAACTCTACATAGGCCGCGTACTGGTCGCGCTCTGCGGCAGCTGAAACAGACTCGGTACCAAAGATTAATCCACGTTGGAATTGATCATCTGGCGTATCCGTTACGTCTTCTTCGCGGTATTCAATACCGGCCGCCATCATGACAACATCATCACCAAAGCTAAATGCTTCACCTGAAATGTTAGCATCGAACGACGTCATATGAGACTCGCCTTGACGAACCAAGCTCGTAGTAATTCTATCAATTACGGCCGGATCGTTGTAAGTGCCGCCAAATGGGTTGTAGTTACCGGCATCAATTTCTTGTTGTAAGAAGTCGGTGCGTACCCAACCTTGTGAGCGATCCCCAGTTTGTAATGACTTACTACGTCCTTTTTGTACCGCTGTTTCCCAGCTCCAATCGTTTATTTCACCTTTTAAACCAGCAACAAAACGTAATGTGTCTGATTCGATATCCCATTGGCGCGCACCTGCATCGACAGTTCTAAAATAATTAATCCCTACATCTTGTCCAAATGGATTATTAGGGTGACTCCCTGTTACTGTTAAACCCGCATCTTTATCAAGTGGCGTTGGCGCACCCGCTGCAACTGAGCTGTTATGCTGTACAGCCATTTCTAAAAAGCCGGTGATACCATTGTCAAAGCGGTATTCAAATTGTGAAATTGCGCCCACACGTTCTGACGCCGGGGCAATATAGCCGAATGGACCATAATCAAAAACACAGCTGTTACTGCTACTTATTTGGTCAGTAGGACAGCTAGGATCTGGCGTTTGAACACCATTTACATCGAACGAGCCAGGGAAACCACGTGATGAACGAAAATCCATGCCACCATATGGAGACTGGTTAGCAGTACCTAAGCGGCCCATTTCATCTGATGATAAAGAAGTGTTTTTAAAGTAATCAATAATAACGGATGCACTACTTTTTGCACTTGTTGTACCCCAAACAATGCTAGCCGTGGTTTCTTCATAGTTAGGACCATCTGTGCCGCCGTAACCTAAATTAACTTCAATACCGTCGATGTCTTTTTTCAAGATAACGTTTACAACACCTGCTACAGCATCAGAGCCATAGATTGCTGATGCGCCATCTTTTAAAATATCAATACGTTCGATTGCTGAAACAGGAATACTGTTTATATCAACAAATGAGTTGGTGATCCCTTCTGCAAATGCGCTTATAGCAACACGACGACCATTAATAAGTACCAAGGTAGCATCAGCCCCTAAACCACGAAGGCTGACGGCAGCTGAACCATTAGCGGTCGAGTCTTGGTTATTACCACGGGTTGAAAAGGTACCATTACCTGCAACAGGCATTCTTTCAAGCAGCTGTTGTAGGTTGTCATAACCCATGTTTTCGATGTCTTCTTTATTAATGGATTGTACTGGTGATGGGCCTTCTATATCGGAACGTTTGATACGAGAGCCTGTTACTTGAATACGTTCTACTTTTTCTGCAGTTTGCTGTGCAGCATAAGTTGTTGTACTAAAACCTGCTGACAATGCGATAGTAGCACCGATGATTAAGCTCGGTGTAAATGCAATTGAGCGATACCAACCCATCATAGAAAATGTTTGCTCAGAGAGCGTTCTACTGGATTTTATCAAGGCGCCATGATGATGTAATAGTGGTTTCTATTACGAAGAGTGGTAACGCAGAGAAAGTTCTGCAGATGCTCTCCCATAGGGCGAGTTTTAAAAGTGCTTAAACTGCGTTTTTTGAATTTTAAAGAGAGCCACACTTAATTCATTCAAATGCCTTGCCTAAGTACTTTTAAATTCTCGCTGAGCGTCCATTTTCTATAAAGGGTTGGTATGTATCCTTAAGTCCTTGTTGATATGTTAATAATTTACTTGTTTTACAAGTCGAATTATTAATACCATGTAACTTAAGTGTTATCAATTAGCCGCAAAGATGATTTTGTTATCGGCACGAATATGTACTTATTTTCTTAATAAAGGAAAACGATGGGATACTCGCTATCTGGTGCGGGATGAGGGTCTTCTCATTATTTAAAAATAAATCACCGAGCGACTTTAATTTGTAATAATTTGTATTTTGCTAAAAATTTAATTAAAAAAACGCCTAACATGATGTTAGACGTTTTTATTTAAACTTTATGTTTCATTAAACGTTCTTTTTCACGGGACCAATCTTTATTTTTGCCGTCTTCACGTTTGTCATGCATTTTCTTACCTTTAGCTAAATGGAATTCAAGCTTCACCCAGCATTTTTTCCAATACATAGCGGTGGCAACTAATGAATAACCATCACGCTCAGTTGCACCAACTAAGCGGTCAAGCTCACGCCTGCTTAGTAGTAATTTACGGTAACGTAGTGGGTCACAAATAACATGGGTCGATGCACTATTCAAAGGCTGAATGGTACTACCTAATAAAAATGCTTCACCGTTTTTTAGATGAATGTAAGTTTCAGAGATATTTACTTTACCTGCTCGGATACTTTTTACTTCCCAGCCTTGGAGTTCAACACCTGCTTCAAACTTGTCGTGTAAAAAATACTCGTGTCGCGCTTTTTTATTTAGCGCGATGGTATTGCTTGTCGATTTTGATGAATTTTTCTTAGCCATAGTGCCCTATAATATACGTTATACGAGATGTTTTACATCGATTTTTTTAAATTATACATGCAAAAGCGAAGGATTCATTTAAGCGCGATGAAAGTTTGGGGAAACGCACAAAGCTTGCTAAAATTCCTGCACACAGTTGGGAGTGAGTATGCCACAAATAGAGAAAAGTGCGCTGGTTATGTACAGCACTAAAGAGATGTTTGATCTAGTCAATGATGTAGAAGCTTATTCGCAGTTTTTACCTAATTGTTCAGACTCAAAAATTATTAAGCAGCATGATAATAACATGACCGCCAGTTTAGAAATATCTAAAGCCGGTATAAAAAAATGGTTTACCACTGAAAATACGCTAATTGATGAGCAAACAGTGATGCTTCGCTTGGTCGATGGGCCTTTTAAAACCTTACAAGGTCGCTGGCATTTTCAGCAATTAGATGCGCATGCGTGCAAAGTGCATTTACAGCTAGACTTTGAATTTTCTAGTAAGTTAATAGAACTTGCGTTTGGTAAAATTTTTAATGATGTAGCTAAAAATATGGTGAGTGCCTTTACTCAACGTGCAAAAGCGGTATATGGAGAGCGTGCATGATCAATATTGAAATTGTGTTTGCGTTGCCAACGAAAGCAACCACGTTAAATATAGAAGTATTCCAAGGTACCACCGCAGAGCAAGCAGTGATCCAATCAGGTATTATTAAGAAGTGCCCTGAAATTGATGCAACCGCTTTAACTTTAGGTGTATGGAACAGAACGGTAAAGCTTAATCATGAGCTTAAAGACGGCGATAGAGTTGAAATTTACCGCCCATTAATTGCCGACCCTAAAGATGCCCGCAGAAAGCGCGCCGAAAAAGCCAAAGAAGAGGGCCGCGCAAATAAAGTAACCGGTGGCCGACCGTTAGATCGTTAGATACAAAAAAGGTGAGCCATGCTCACCTTTTTCAATTAAACCCAAATGGCTTATTGCTCTAAAGGGGTTGTAAAGTTTTCTGGTTGCTCATAGTCACCAGAGACCGTTACCAACTTTTCATTTTCAAAGTTTAATACTAATGATTTATATTGTTCATTAGCGCGCCCTTTATTAAAGCTGTAAACGTAACGCCAAGTATTTTTATCGAAGGCGTCTTCGGCAATCGGTCTGCCTAGTACATAAATTACTTGCTCGCGAGTCATATTAACGCGAAGCTTATCAACGTCTGATTGTTCTAAAAAGTTACCTTGAGGGATGTTGATTCTGTACACCCAGCTAGAACAACCTGCGGCTGAACTAAGCGTTAAAGCGACGATAAGCCAAAGAGAAAAAGTTTTTAACGACTGCATTGTTAGTTGTGATCCTTATTTTTTATAATCTGCATGATACCGATTAGTCACTCAAGGTAAAACCCTTTTGAGTAATTGTTTTTGTTTAGCGCGTTAAGGCGAGGTTTTGACCATTAATAATCAAAAAAGTTTAAACGATGAGTTGTGCAATAGTAAAAGTAAACCGGCTGTTTGGTCACTGTATATTGTGCAAACACGGCTTGGTCATTGGTATACCGGTATTACAGTTGATGTAGCACGTCGTTTAGCAACGCACCAAGCGGGTAAAGGGGCAAAAAACCTCAAAGGGAAAGGACCGCTGGTGCTCATTCATCAGCAACAAGTTGGGACTAAAAGCGACGCAAGTAAATTAGAATATGCGATTAAAAAACTTCCACGGGCAAAAAAAGAGGCTTACGTTGCTGCTTTTAAAGGGGGACTGAATACCTCAGGGTTTGTCAAAAGCTGATTAATAAATGCCTCAATTAGCAATACTGCTTCTTGATAAAGAGCAGTATTAATATTTTCGAGCGTATCTTTTGCTGTGTGATGATAGTTATCGGCGCCCATCGAAAAGTACACATACGGAATTTTCTGTTTAGCGAATGAATAATGGTCGCTGGCTCTGTGCCAGTCTATTTGTTTCGTGTTGGTTAATCTGCTCATTTTTAGTGATGAATAAACGGGCTTTAATTCGACACTCGTATTTTTTATTTGGCTAAATAGTGGAGTGAGCTGACCTTTTAACGAACGACTTGTTAGCGCGTATAACCGCTTATGCGATTTTTTAATTGCCAACATATCCAAGTTAATATTTAAAGCAACAGGGGACTGGCGCATTGTTTTGGCAAAGTGCTCACTGCCGTGTAAACCGTTTTCTTCAGCGTCTGTTGCAACAAACACAAAACCATAGGATGATTGCACCTTTAAAGCGTTCGATAAGTATAGTAATGCGGCAACACCCGAGGCATTATCGTTAGCGCCAGGGTGTAATTTTCCGGCTTTTAGGCCTAAATGGTCGTAATGTGCTGTAATAACAATAACAGGCAAATTTTTTGCTGTTTTGGTCGCAACAATATTTACGCCTTGCGCCTTAGAAAACAGCCCTGATGGATAAGTAAAAGGTTGTTCTATAACCGTCAGTTGATGCTCTTTAAAGCGTGCTTTTAAATATTCTCTGGTGAGTAAAGCCGAGTGACTATTCGTTTTTCTGCCTGCTAATTTAGAGCTGGTTAGCGTTGTTAAATCAGTGAATAACTGCGGCTCAATCGGCTTTGAGAGTCCACTCCAACTTATAAAAAATACAATGCAGGTTAAGCTAAATAATTTAATAATGATTCGCCTTAACGATAAGTGATTTTAATGCGATGAGTTTATTATCATAGCGTTGTTTGTCATGTGTAAAGTCTGCTTTTTTTCTGGCTTTACGCAAATGAAATTCCGCCCTAGCTATATTATTTAACTCAAAGTAACTTCGCGCCAGTCCAAAGTGGCTTTCATGTAAGGTTGGTGACATAGCGTTAGCTTTTTTATAGTGGCTAATTGCGCCTTTAAAATTACCATTTACATACTCACTGTTACCAAGCGAGATATGATAGTAAGGATTTTCTTGGCGTTTTTTGTCAAGCTCAGCCAATAGCTTTTCGCCTTTGGCCACTCTATCTGTGAGTGTGTATAATAATGCTAAGTTACCTTGTGCAGTATTATTATCAGTATTTAAGGCAATAGCATAGCGATACATTTGCTCCGCTTGCTTTAAATCATCTAATTGTTTAAAGAGTACCCCTAAATTGCCCCAGCTAGCACTAAATGAAGCGTCCGTATTGATTGCTGCTTTGAAATAGCTAAACGCTAAATCATAGTGTTTATTTACCAGTGCCTCACCCCCTTTATTATTATAAAACATGGCGGTCACTCTTTTTTTTGAAAGCAATGAGGTTGCAAAACGGGCTTGTCGGCTATTGGGGTCAAAATCAATGATTAAACGCTTATTACGCTGATAAACAAGTGAGCTGTCTTTGAGTTTCGTTTTATTGTCTATGGCAAGGTTGATGTGCCCCGTGAGTAAATTAAATCCCTGATTTAGTGACCAATACTCCGGAATGTGTACTTTTTGAAAGCGAGCTTTAAGCCCTAAATGCTCAGCTAAACTATATGCTAAAATTGATAGTGACAAGCAATTGGCGTTTAAGTTTTGATAGCTCTGAGATGCGGTTTGTGTCGCGGTGGATTGATAAGATAAAGCGCTATCGCCATTTGTGAGTAAAAAACTAAGTAGGCTATACGCTATTTCATCAACTGATTTACTCGATTGCACGTAAGCATTTAATTGCTGTTTGAGGCTATCGTCGAGTTGAAATATTTGTTGCTCAGACTCTACAAGTTGCTGTTGTAATTGCATGGGAGGAGTAATAGTGGGGATTGGCACGCTTATATTGGCGTTATCTGTGGTGCTACAAGCACACAGAGCCAGCAGGCACACAATCAGTAAATAATGTTTACCTTGGAGAGCATTCATACACACCTCTGTACAAAAAACACACTTAAGTATAGTGGTTATTTTGTACAGAGGTTATTTTTTAATGTAACACTCTATTTAACGTTGCTGATTAAACGTAGCAACGAGTGCATCAAGTGTTTGTGCGCTGGTGGCTAAATCACGAATTGCTTGTTCTGTATTGATTTGTTCACTCATTGATTTATCACTGATCTCACTTATTTGCTCAATACTACGACCTACATCATTCACAACGCTACTTTGCTGTTCGGTGGCGGTGGCAATTAAGGTCGCCATATCGTTAATTTCATTGGCTGTTTCAGTAATGGTATTAAGTAACTCAACCGAGTTTTGCATTGCGCTTACGCTTTGTTGTGCTTTATCTTTTGATTGACCGATATCGCTGACAACGTCATCTGAAATATGAGTGAGCTCTTCAATCATTGATTGAATTTCAGTGGTCGATTGTGAGGTACGATTCGCCAGCGCTCTTACTTCATCAGCAACTACAGCAAAGCCTCGTCCATGTTCACCAGCACGAGCAGACTCAATGGCTGCATTAAGAGCCAGTAAGTTAGTTTGTTCAGATATACCTCTAATTGAATCCACAATACTAGCGATATCAATAGTCTTTTTAGAAAGCAAAGCAACTTGCTCGGTTATGCCGTCAATGTCGCTGGCAAGGGCTGAGATTGTCGTTTGGCTTTGTAAAACTTGTTGATGGCTTTGCTTGGTGTTATCGCGGCTATCGTTGGTTAACTTAGCTGCATTGGCAGCACTTTGCGCTATTTCTTGCACTGTAGCGCCCATTTCATTAATGGCTGCTGCAACTGAAATAGTTTGCTCTTTTTGCTTATCAAGCGCTAAAGAGTTTTGCTTGGCTTGCGAAAATACATGATCTGAGCTGTGGCGAATACCGTGGCTCTCATTAGCTACTTGCACAATAGCGGTTTCTATTTTTTCAATAAATTGATTAAAGCCGGTGGTTAAATTATTTAGCTCAGGTTGGGGAGAAGTTGGTAAGCGATAGGCTAAATTTGCATCGCCACGCCCTAAACGAGAAAACAACTCCGCCATTTTTGATAACGGTGAGGCTAAAGAGCGAGCTAACAAGTAACTTATCACGCTTGCGATAAGTGCTGTAATGATAGTAAATGTGAATATTTGCCACTCGAGGGTGTTTACACTTGCGAATACCTCGCTTTTTGGTACTTGAGCCAACACAAATAAGTCGGTGTTTTTAATTGGTGTGGCAGCAATCAGCGTGGCTTGTCCGTTAATATTTACTTCTTCTAAAGTAAAACCATTTTCATCAAGTAATTTGTTATGAATATTAGCACTGTAAATACTATCTATATTAACCTTAGCGACTTTAGCTGCATCTTTGTGTAGCTGAATTAAGCCACTTTTATCGGCAATAAACACAAACCCTGATTGCTCAATTTTAAATTGTTGTAGCAGCTTTTGCATATCTGTAATGCTTTTTGCTAAGCCTGCCAAGCCTAAACCATTAGGTTGTTGGTGGTTAACAAACATTTTTACATCGTTTTCAGACTCTTGATAAATACTAATTGAGTAAGGTTGCTTTGATTGTGTAAAAGCAAAAAACCAGCCATCTGCGGCATCATTTTTTAAAACACGTAAAAAGCCATCTTGATTCCAATATTGTGCAGTGTTTTTATTCGCCCATGAAGCCGTGGCAAGATCGTATTGGTCAACCAAACGATTGAGCTCTTTAAGTAATAGCGTGTCGTTGTTGTTGCCAGCATTTGCCCAATCTAAAATAAAGGTATTTGCCGAAAGCTGCTGTGCTGCACCAAGAAGTTCATTGATCTCGCCACCAATATGATTACTGATTGTTTGCAATTTACTTGGCAATTCAGATTCGATCATGCGTTGCTCAATAATATTCTTTGAGTTATGCAAAGACGTCAAACCAATTAATACAGCAACACAAATAGCAATAATGCTTCCAAGGGCTGTTATTTTTTGAGTAATAGAGAGATTTTGTATCGTCATGATAGTGCTTATATTTACAACTGAGGCAATGAGGGGAATTATTTTAGCACATTATTTATTTTCAGCTATTGATGATTAATTTGCACTTAAAAAAGCCCACAGCAAAATGCAAGTGGGCTTGGTTTCTAACAAGTGAAAGTTCTAGGACCCTTGGGTTAAACTATTTTTTTCATTGCAGACATGTAGCCGCGTAATTTTGCGCCTACTTTCTCAACAGGGTGCTCACGTAGAGCCGTATTTATTTGAATTAAAGTTTGGTTATCAACTTGATTACTTTGTTCATTTAATCCTTTACCAATAACATCAGTATCAATACCTTGCATAAATTCTTGTAGAAGCGGCAAACAGGCATGGTTATATAAATAGCAGCCGTACTCAGCGGTATCTGAAATAGTGCGGTTCATTTCAAATAACTTTTTGCGTGCAATAGTATTGGCTATCAGCGGCGTTTCATGCAGTGACTCATAATAGGCAGATTCTGCAATAATACCGGCCGCTGTCATGGTTTCAAATGCCAGTTCTACACCCGCTTTTACCATTGCCACCATTAAAATACCGTGGTCAAAAAATTCTTGCTCAGCAATTTCTACATCGCCTGCAGGGGTTTTTTCAAAATGAGTTTCTGCAGTTTCAGCACGCCATTTTAGTAAGTTAGCGTCATCATTTGCCCAGTCTTCCATCATTACACGTGAAAATGTGCCATCGATAATGTCATCTTGGTGTTTGTTATAAAGAGGACGCATAATTACTTTAAGCTCTTCACTTAGCTCAAACGCTTTAACCTTTGCAGGGTTTGATAAGCGGTCAAGCATGTTTGTCACACCGCCATATTTAAGTGCTTCTGTGATCACTTCCCAGCCATATTGAATTAGCTTTGAGGCATAACCGGCATCAAGGCCTTTATCAATCATTTTATCAAAACATAAAATAGAGCCAGTTTGTAGCATGCCACATAAAATGGTTTGCTCGCCCATCAGATCAGATTTCACTTCAGCGATAAATGATGATTTAAGTACCCCCGCTCGATGACCACCTGTACCTGCTGCATAGGCTTTTGCTTGTGCCAAGCCATGGCCCTGAGGATCATTCTCTGGGTGAACCGCAATTAATGTAGGTACACCAAAGCCGCGTTTATACTCTTCACGTACTTCTGACCCCGGGCATTTTGGTGCAACCATAATAACGGTAATGTCTTCACGAACTTGCATGCCTTCTTCAACAATATTAAAGCCATGTGAATAGGCAAGGGTTGAGCCGTGTTTCATTAATGGCATGATGGCATTAACAACTGCAGTATGTTGTTTATCAGGTGTTAAGTTAAGTACTACATCGGCTGTTGGGATTAACTCTTCATATGTACCCACTTTAAAACCATTGTCAGATGCATTTAAGAATGACTGACGACGCTCAGCAATGGCTGAATCACGTAGTGTATAGGCTACATCTAAACCAGAATCACGTAAGTTTAAGCCTTGATTTAGGCCCTGAGCGCCACAGCCTACAATTACCAATTTTTTACCTTTAAGTGCAGCAACACCGTCGTTAAATTCGTCTGCGCCCATAAATTCACATTGTGCCAATTGCGCTAATTGTTCGCGTAAAGGTAAGCTATTAAAATAATTTGCCATGATAAGTTTCCTATTAATTCAGTTTGTTAGATGCATTGCTTTTGCTTTGCTTGGAATAACAATATGGAAAATCTTTTCTTGCGTAAAATGATATATTTGAATTAAAGTGTTTCATAATATGAAATACTGGTGTTGTTATGGATCATAAGCATTTAAATTACTTTTTGGCGTTGGCAAAAACGCTTCATTTCTCTCGTGCCAGTGAGTTATGCCACATAAGTGCGCCCACTTTAAGTCGTAATATTAAGCAGTTAGAAGATGAAGTAGGGGTGATGTTATTCCAGCGTGATAATCGCAGTGTAAAGCTTACCCGCGAAGGCGTTGCATTTAAGGAGTATGCCAGTGCAACACTTAGTCATTGGCAGCGGTTTAAAGCTAATTTAAACGAACCGCAACAACATATTTATGGCAATGTGAGCCTTTATTGCTCCGTTACCGCGTCTTACAGTTTTTTGCATCATATTTTAGAGCAACTGAGAGCTCAGCATCAGCATATTGAAATTACCTTAAATACGGGCGATCCCGCCTTGGCTATTAACCGAGTGTTAGATGGACATGAATCTATGGCCATTGCAGCCAGACCAAGTAAATTACCAGCACAAATTGCATTTGTAGATATTGGCTACTCGCCATTGGTATTAATTGCACCCACTATTCAATGTCCGATCACAGAAAAATTAGCCACTAGTAGCGAAACTATTGATTGGTCTGAGCTTGAATTTATCGTTGCTGAACAAGGATTTTCAAGACAAAGGTTGGAGCAGTGGTGGCGAAAAAATAATGTCCAAGGAAAAATTTACGCGCAAGTGGCAGGGCATGAAGCTATGGTATCTATGGTGAGTTTAGGGTTAGGCGTGGCCATGATCCCAAAAATTGTACTCGATAATAGTCCGCTTAACGATAAGGTTCAGGTTTTAGAGTATAAAGGCGAACCACCACAAGGGTTTAAAATTGGTTTGGCTGTATTACATAAAGAACTAAACGACCCTGCTATTAGTGCACTTTGGAATATTGCACAAAATATGGGGGAAAACATAATATAGGCTTGTTGGATGATAAAAAACTGTTAATATAAACCGCTAATATTTATGTGTTTATTAACATCTTTGTTGTGATGTCTAAGAGTTTTAATTATGGATAATACGGTTTCACTTGCTCATTCTGCCCAGTGTTTAAAAAAAGCCATTCCGTTGATGGTTAAATACAAAATGCCTGTAACGCCAATAAATTATGCTATTTGGTACTGTTATGTACAGGGCGACAACCCACAACTAAACACAGAGCTTGATAAAGTCATCTCTTTGCACAATACGTGTTCAGCTCAAACCGCCCAAGAAATTTTTAATAAGCATATTAATGACGAAGAGCTTGCATTTTTTCAACAAATGTCTGAAAGGTTTCATGGCACCGTAGAGCAAATGCAGTTTGATCTTAGTGACTCCATTCAATATTCGAAAAGCTTTACTACCTCGTTAGTTGATTCACAAAATGAATTAAAAACGCTCTCTAGTATTAACTCATTTAATGAGATCCTTTCTTGCGTTGAGCGCCTAACTGACGAATCAATTGCGATGCAAGATTACGCCCGTGGATTCCAAACCAAATTAGCGCAAGCGTACAACGAAATTAAAGATTTAAAAGAAGCGCTTAGCGTGACCCAAGAAGCGGTTGATAAAGATTCCTTAACCGGATTATTTAATCGCGGTAAGTTTGATACAGACATTGTTGAGTTTTGTTTGCACGCCTCTTCACAAAATGAACACGGTAAATTAGCGGTGTTGATTATGTTCGATATTGATCATTTTAAACGTTTTAATGACGATTTTGGCCATCAAAAAGGCGATGAGGTACTCAAGCTAGTCGCTCAAAAAGTGCAAAATAGTGTACAAGAGCAATACAGAGCTTATCGTTTTGGTGGTGAAGAATTTTGTATTACGGGTTACTTTGAAAGCATTAATGATGCGATGGCATTTTGTAATCAGCTTCGTTTGAGCATTGCCAAATTGACGATTCGTAAAAAAGAAGACAGTAATAATAAACGTAATATTTCAGCCAGTTTCGGCATTGCTTTAATGGAACCCTTTAGTAAAAGCTGTTTATTAGTTGAAAAGGCAGACAGAGCACTTTATTTAGCTAAAACCCATGGTCGTAATCGGGTCGAAATAGCGGCCGATATGTAAACGTGTTCTGTTTGTATCAAATTTGTTAATGATTGTAACCCTCTAGAGCTTGTGTTCATACTACTTGCTACTATAGGGTCAAAGCCACTTTATAAACTAGCGATTAACTTCATGCGGTTCCATCTGAGAATAAACACATGCCTGTTATTAGTGCTATTAAGCACTAATGCGATTGCTCAGAAGCAGCAACATATATCCACTGATGAGCTTAACCTTAGTGTGAGTGTTGGTGTTGGGGTGATCACTAATCCTCTGTATGGTGCAGATAACATCCCCTTAGTTGTTATTCCGCAAGTGGCCTATTATGGTCAAAATTGGTTTTTTGATAATGGCCGCCTTGGTTATTCTTTTTTACAAAGCAAACAACATAACGTTAGTTTTGTGTCAGAAATTAACCCTGAGTCACGCTTTTTTATTGATTGGCATCCACAAAATATTTTCCCCTTTAAAACAACCGCTGAGAACGAGATATTAGAATCGCTACACACTGACTCACCTCGTCAAGTAAATATAAATAATATACAAAAAAGACGAGTCGCACTTGATGCCGGTATCAGCTATTTTTTTGTAAAGCAGCAGCAAGTATTTTCTGCGCAATTATTGCATGATGTAAACAGCGTTTATAATGGCTACAGGGGATCGTTGCAATGGCAATATCATCATGAGTTTAAGCAATTAACGTTAAAGTCGACGTTAGGCGTTAATTACAAATCAGCCCAACTAAATAACTATTTTTATGGTTTAAATAGCGCTGAATCTATTTATGGTGAAATAGAAGTTGGTAGTAGTTGGCAACCTTATGCTAAAATCGACGCCCGTTGGCCTGTAGATGAAGTCAACGCGCTTCGTTTTCATTTAGCCTATTATGACTATTCAGCAATGGATAGCAGCCCGCTTTTTGAACATGACTATTCAATGACCGCCTTTATAGGATTCGAACATACATTTTAATATGAAGTGTTTTATGTTGGTTGTGCTTGCAGCTTCATTTTTTAGCAACGTTAGTTTTGCAAAAGCCTCTTCACTTAACGTATCACCCAAAGTCTGTGTGGTTTCCGAACAACAAGAATTTTGTGATCTTGAGTTAAAATTTAAGTGGCAACTGTCAGCGGCTAGCGATGTGTGTTTATACCAACAAGATACACAATTACAATGCTGGCAAGGTGCAAAAAAAGGCCAACTTAGTTATAAAGCGCGTGTTCAGGTGGAGACCATATACTCCCTGATTAATCCCCATACAGGTGTATCGTTAGCGAGTGTGCAAATAGAAGTGCAAACCGCATACGCTAAGAAAAAACATCGGCTACGCTCACCTTGGAGCTTTTTTTAATTTAGGAGCAGTAAATGCCAAAGATATTACTTGTTGAAGATGATTTAGGGTTGCAACAATTAACCAAAGACTATCTTGAGCATAATGGCTTAGAAGTTGACGTTTTAGAACGCGGTGACGAAGTGTTTCCTTATCTTAGTGAAAACCACGTCGACTTGATCATTTTAGATGTAATGTTGCCAGGAAAAGATGGCTTTAGCGTGTGTCGACAAGTACGCGATAAATACACTCTCCCTATTTTAATGCTAACAGCAAAGGGTGAAGACTTCGATCAAGTTATAGGCTTAGAGCTCGGGGCTGACGACTACGTTATAAAACCGGCAGAGCCGCGCGTACTACTTGCTCGAATTAGTGCATTACTTCGCCGTGGACAGCCAAGCGTTAAAGCAATTGAAGAGCTACAATTTGGTGACTTATCAATAGATAAAACCAGCCGTATTGTAAAGCTGAGCGATGTTGAAATTGTCCTGACTTCTCATGAATTTGAATTGCTGTGGTTATTGGCTTCAAATGCTGGTGAAGTGCTCAGTCGAGAGCATGTCCATCAACATATGATAGGGCGTGAGTACGACGGGTTAGACCGCACGGTGGATGTTCGTGTATCACGCATTCGTAAAAAGCTCGGTGATAACAGTGATAAACCCTACCGAATTAAAACGGTGTGGGGGCAAGGCTATTTGTTTGTTTCTGATGCTTGGGATATGTAATAAATGCAAGGTATTAGGCTAGGTTAATGGGAAAGCTATTTATAAGCCTTTACGTGTATATTATTGCCTCTTTGTTTATTGTTAGTGGCGTTATAGAGCAGTTTTGGCCCTATGATGAATCTCAGCAAAGTGTATTGTTAGATGACGAATTCGGGCAGTCTTTATGGCTGCTTTCACAAACCCCAGATGGGCTTGAGCAGCTTAAACATAATTTTGATAGCCAAGTCATTGCCCAGCAAGATCTAGTGCTCCCACCTGAGCAGCAAGCACAACTATTTCAAAACCATTACCTTTATTTATATGATAAACAGCAGCGTATCGTTTGGTATGTAACGCTAAATAATTCACAATTGCTACAAGTAGGCCCTGTGGGTGTTAAACACAGCAGCTCAGGGACTGTGTTACCGTATTTACTGGTGTTGTTTATTATAAGTTTACCAATAGGTTTGTGGAGCTTTTTGTTGTGGCGAGATTTTGCAAAGCTTAGTCATGCATGCGAAGCGGTGGGTGGCTCGCAAGACTTTCAATTAAGCGATGGCTCAAAGTCATTCTTCTTACCCATCACCGATACATTGCAAGTAATGCAGCAACGTATTGAGTTTTTACTGAGTGCCCAGCAAGAGCTCACCTCTTCTGTATCTCATGAATTTAGAACGCCATTAGCACGGTTGAAGTTTGCTATTGCAATACTCGAGGATAAAACTCACGATACCAAAGCACAGCAGTATTTATCTGACATGCAAATGGATATTCATGAACTGGA
The DNA here is from genome assembly GCF_000497975.1 of Pseudoalteromonas sp. TB41. Lineage (NCBI taxonomy): Bacteria > Pseudomonadati > Pseudomonadota > Gammaproteobacteria > Alteromonadales > Pseudoalteromonadaceae > Pseudoalteromonas > Pseudoalteromonas sp. TB41. The sequence continues at coordinate 94,427 of NZ_AUTH01000082.1, forward strand.
GTCCTTGGTATCTGAAATGTTGGAATACGCCCGTTTAGACACACAGCAACCTAGTTTACAATTAGCCCCTTGCGATATCGTTGCACTAATTAAAACTAATATTGAAAAAGTAAACTTTGATACCCGTATTAAATTAACAACAACGCTACCCACTCAATTTATTTACTTATGCGATAGTCATTTTATGTCGCGGGTGCTGCAAAACTTAATCAGTAATGCACTTAAACATGCCTCGCAAAGTGTACATATTAGTTTAAGTACTGCCGATGAAAAGTTACTGCTAGTGGTTGAAGATGATGGCCCTGGTATTGCCTTCTCTGAGCGCGAAAAAGTATTTAAGCCGTTTACACGCTTAGATAAAAGTCGTGATAAAAAAACCGGTGGGTTTGGGTTAGGGCTGGCGATAGTGAGTAAAATTGTGTCATGGCATAAAGGGCAGTGCACGATTGAAGACTCTACACTGGGTGGGGTTAAGTTTATTATTAGCTTAGACTAGTAAATTCCACACAATAAAAAAGCGCCGTAAAGGCGCTTTTTTGCGGTTTAAAACCAAAAAATCAACAAGTAGCAAATAGATAGACAGGCCACTTATAGAAAAGTTCTATTTTATTTACTATTTTTTTCTAGTAATGGCATCAACATTTGCTCTAAACCATTAAGCTTCACTTCGTACATCATTGCAAGTTGAGAGCCGAGCTTGCTATCAGGAAAGCCTTGCTGTTTAAACCACACTAAATAAGGCTCAGGCAGCAAAAGTAAGGGGCGTCCCGCATATTTACCAAACGGCATAATGGTATTAATGGCGACTTTAAGTTGTTGAGGATCCATTATTGACATCTTTTATGAGTAGAGGTGTTAAGTGTAAGGGATAATAAAGAAATAAAATAGGCTGTAACGGGCAAGTAACAGCCTATTGATAGAGGGAGTAGGCCCTCTAATTTGAGAATCTTATTGGTTAATTAAAAGCAAGGGGTCCAGTTGTGTATATTTTTATTTAAATACACACTTAGGTATTAGCTTTACTAAACCAACACAGACATTTTACCTTATTTTTAAACCAATAAAATACGCAGATGTAAAGGAATGTAAATGCAATCTATTTGCATCTAAACCCTATTAAGGAAACAGGGTTTGCTTTACATGCTCTGCAAAACCGCTACCTGCTTCTAAGTAAAAGTTGTAAGTAGAGTCTATTCCCATTTCTTCTAATTCTTTTTGCTGATCGGGGTAGTTGGCAATCGCCGTTACTTGTCCTTTATAACCCGATGCTTGTAATTGCTCTAAGGCAAAAATATTTTGCATGTGCTTAGGCATAGCTAGCATTACCATTTCAACGTGGGAGTGGTTAACACGTTGCCAAAAATCAGGATCGGTGGCATCGGCAATTAATACTCGGCGACCTCGCTTTACATGCTTATCAACTACCTCAGGCTTAATATCAATACCTGCAACAACATCCGGATGAGTTGCGTTTATTGTTTCATAGGCACCTGTGCCAATTCTACCCATGCCAAAAATAACAATTTTTGTGTCATTTAAGTTTACTGGGAGCTCTTCAGCTAAGCGGGTTTTGCTTTCAAACTTTAATAAAAAGCGTTCAATTTTAACGTATAGCTCGTTAGAGCGTTTATTTAAAGGAGAGGCAATTACAAAGGTGATCGACACCGCAATCGCAATAACAGCAAGCCACTCAGAGGTAACCATGCCGGTAGATGCGGCAACTGCACACACAATCAAACCAAATTCGCTAAAGTTAGCTAGGCTAAATGCTGTTAACAAAGAGGTACGCGCACGAAGTTTAAATAGGTTGGTTAGTATGTAATAGAGCAGGGTTTTAATTGGAATAATTAATACCAGCACTAAAGCGACGACTAAGGAGTGGGCAGTAAGCTCTGCACTTAAACCAATGCTTAGGAAAAAGCCAACTAGCAATATATCTTTTAGGCTAAGCAATGACTTAGACAATTCACCGGCTTTTTTGTGTGGTGCGAACATCATACCTACAATCAAAGCACCTAAATCACCTTTGAGACCTGCAAATTCAAAGGCGTTATAACCTGCTACTAAGGCAAAGAAAAACCCAAATAGCGGCAGTAACTCACCATGTTTAGAGCGGTTTAACACCCAGTACATAACAGGGCGAAATAAAGGTAAGGCAATAATTAACCCTAAGGCCCAAATATTCGGCAACTTACCGGTACTGACCGCTAAAAATATAACCGCAAATATATCCTGCATAACTAAAATGCCAATGGCTATTTTACCGTGCAGGCTTGCCATTTCACCGCGCTCTTCAAGGACTTTTACCGCAAATACGGTGCTTGAAAAGCTCAGAGCAAAACCAACTAACAGCGCACTTTGCCAGCTTAAATCGACGAATAATGGCAGTGCAAAAACACCCAGTAGTAGCATAAAGCCACTAAATAAAGCGCTGCTTAGAATAATATGTAAGGTGGCCGGAGCCCAGACTTGAGGTTTTATTAAATTTGAAATTTTAAGCTTGAGGCCAATACTAAAAAGTAGCAGTGTAACCCCTAAAGATGCAATTGTTTCCAGCAATTCCGTGCTTTTATAACCCGCTAAATTAAGAATAAATCCAGCCATAAGAAAGCCGATAAGTGGCGGCAATTTTAGCTGGTATATACCAAAACCGCAGACGAAGGCGGTAGCAAAATAAATTAGTTCCATAGTTATTAATACCACTTTTTTAGGCACTGTAGTGTAGCGAAAAACAATGCTTATTGACAATTAATCTACTTATTTAACGCAGTTAGTTACGTGATAGTGAGTATTTATCAAATGATTGCTACTGTCAGTTTATGCAGAGGTAAAGTAGCTTCAATGTATAAAAAATGCACATATATGGCTAGTTTTATGGTAAACAGCATGTAAATAGCAGTTTTTCGCTGACAAGAGCTTTTAAATGTGGTTAAGATGCCATAACGAAGGAGTTTAAGCGTAAGCAAACATTAGAGTTGCTTAGCTTAAGGAGAAAATATGTTTAAAAAGATTTTAGCATCGGTAGGCATTGGTGCCGCCAAAGTAGATACTATTTTAGAGACCGAGCATCTTCAGCCGGGGCAATTATTTAACGCGCAAATTGTAATTACTGCAGGTGATGTGAGCCAAGAAATTACCGGTTTAGACTTAATGTTAGTTACCCGTGTCAAAGTGGCGAGTGAAGACGGTGATTATTTCACTAATCATGTGATTGACCAGTGGCGCATTACCGATATTGGTATTATTGAGCCCGGTGAAGTAAGAACTATTCCGTTTGAAGCCCGTTTACACTCAGAAACGCCTATAACTGAAATTAATGCAGGTTATAATCAATCTTATGTATGGTTAGAAACAGGCCTTGATATTGACCTTGCGCTTGATCCAACAGATAAAGACCATTTACACATTTATCCTAATGAAGCGGTTAAAACATGCATGCAAGCGATGGAAAAGCTTGGTTTTAGTTTAGTTAAAGCCGATGTAGAACAAGGCCATTTACGTGCCCCTACTTTTCAATCTGTATCGGGATGTTATCAAGAGCTTGAGTATCAGCCTAATAGTCGCAGTTTGTTTGGCATAAAAGAAATTGAGTTGTCATTTATTCCTGAAGCGCATAAAACCCATGTATTGATTGAATTAGACAGAGCGTTTAGAAGTGATGGCTATGTTGATTTAACCATAGAGCATGACCATGTTAATTTATCGCAGTTATGTGATCAGTTAGAGCGATTATTCGCTTAATCGCTTTAGGGGCTTACTTTAGGTAAGCCCCTGCAATAAAAAAGGTGTTTAAATGGCGTTTAAATGTGAGCCATTCTCTGCGCTCGACTCCCAAACCCTGTTTTCAATCATGCGTGTACGTGTCGACGTATTCGTTGTGGAACAAGCATGTCCTTACCCCGAATTTGATGATCACGATATCGCAGACTCTACACGTCATGTCTATTTACTTGATGGGCTATCGGTGCATGCCTATGCCCGTTGTTATGAAAAAGATGCTCAGTACAGTGCGATAGGGCGTGTATTGGTTGCTCAATCACAGCGAAGTTCTGGATTAGGCAAACAGTTAGTCAATGAAGCAATAGCATGCTGTAAGGCGCAATGGCCGACTCGCGATATTTATATTGGCGCACAAACCTACCTACTGAATTTTTATCGCTCATTCGGTTTTGAATGTGTTGGTGATGAATATATAGAAGATGGCATACCCCATCAGGATATGATTTTAAAGCAGTAGTATCGCTCCACTAAAAAGGCCCACTGATGTGGGCCTTTTTTATGCATCTTTTAACTAGCTTAGTAGGGAATGTAAAAATACTAAGCTAATGGCAATAGGGCATACAAACTTAGTATACCAAGGCCATATCTTCCAAAATAACGTATTATGCACCTCAGGGTTACCTTGTTGAATCGCTTTTAGTAGTGACGATCTGTACCAGATCCAACCTACAAATATACAGCACATAAGCCCTAATAAAGGTTGTGCAACTTTGGTTGTTAGGGTGATCACTAAGCCAAATAAAGTGCCTAGGTTACACACAATGGTAATGCTCACTATGGCAATTAAAGCGCCTATTAACCACGTTGCTTGAACACGTTTCATCGCAAAGCGCTCTACCGTGTACGACACTGGCGCTTCTAGCATGGAAATAGATGAAGTTAGTGCGGCAATACTCATCAATGCAAAAAAAGCAAAGCCAACAAATAAACCTACACCACCCATGCCATCAAATAAGGCAGGCAATACCTGAAATACGAGAGTATCTTCAGAGAGAAGTTTACCTGTAGTTGCAGAGAATATTTCAACACCTTGCGCTTGTGCCACGTACATAGCAGGGATGATCAATAAACCCGCTACAAACGCTATAAACACATCAATTAAGGTTACATACGCGCCAAGGGACACAAGGTTTTCTTTTTTACTGATATATGAGCCATATATAATCATCACACTGGTGCCCAGTGACAATGAAAAGAAAGCTTGGCCTAAGGCACTCACTAACAATGTAGGGTCAAAAATAGAAGAAAAGTCAGGGACTAAGTAAGCTTTTAACCCCTCAACAGCCCCTTCTTGAGTCATCACGTAGGCAATGAGGGCAAACAAAATACCGAGCAGAGCGGGCATTAAGCGTTTAGACCATTTTTCAATGCCGTTTTCTACACCGCGGCTGATAATAGCAACAGTTAAAATAATAAATAAAACAGTGAAAAGAATATTACGAGTAAGCGACTGCTCACTTAACCATAAAGAGGCGGCATCAGCGCCTACTAATGTGGTTACCGGTTCTAAAGTGGCACTTAACATCCAACCGGCAACAATGGCATAAAAACTTAAAATAAATCCAGCACATAAAATACCACCAAAACCGACAGCAAAGGCAAATTGCTTTTGCCATGGTCGCGTGGTTAATTTAGTTAATGAAGAAACCGCATTAGCTTGCCCATGGCGACCTATCATCAATTCTGCCATTAGCGCGGGGTAGGCTAAAAAGAAAGCCAGTACTAAATACGCGACTAAAAATGCAGCGCCCCCATTACTTGCTGTTTGGGTCGGAAAACCCCAAATATTACCCAAGCCAACAGCTGACCCTGCCGCAGCCATTATAAAACCAAAGCGGGAGCTAAACTCACCTCTTACTGCACTCATATTATTCTGCTTCTCTATTTTTTCGACGCCGTGACAATCTACTGGAATTGTAATTAAATAAAAAGTGCTTATTTGTCTCTGTTGCACAATTATTGCGTTTTATTTAGCTGTATAAATAACACGTGCGTATTTTGATTATAAATAGCACAATTTTTTTAATTATATTTCGTTTATCAGCTTTATTGAGCATCTTTGCATTGTTGATTAATGTTCAAACTGAGCGATGGTTAATGTGAAACAGGCGCCTGAGAGCCGTTCACTTTTACTCACTTTTACGGTGCCATGATGCCAATCGGCAACTTTGGCGACGATTGCTAACCCCAAGCCATAACTATTATCACTGCGATTACGGTGGCTGCGTTCACGAAAAAATGGGCTAAATACTTTATGATTATTTTCTTGAGCAATCCCCGGTCCGTCGTCGGCGATGTTCACCACCAGAAAACGTTCTTGTACTGAAGCGGTTACTTGAATGCTGTGATTTGCAAAGTCGCAGGCATTATTAATTAAGTTGGTGATTGCTCTTGCCAGCCAATGTAAGTCAGCATAAACGGTATGTTCATCACATTCTAAAGAAATATTAAGCGAGCGAGAGGTTATTCTAGGCTCAAGTTGCAATACAATATCACTTAGGTATTGTTTAAGGTTTGCTGATGAGTAAGTAAGCTTATTCGCATTTTGCTCTAAAGTAGCAAACGTTAAATAGCTTTTTAGCATTGACTCCATATGGTCTAAGTCGGTTTCCATGCGAGTTAAATAATGCTTTATTTTATTTTCGTCATGACTATCAAGAGCGGCGTCGACACCAAAGCGTAAGCAAGCAATTGGAGTTCTAATATCATGCGATAAGCTGGAGGCCATTAGCTTGTTTTCAGCAACTAGCTTTTCAATTTGACTCGCCATACGGTTAAAGGTCAGTTCCACATCTTTTATATAGGTAAATCGAGAGGGGGTAATACGCGCTTTAATATTACCAGATGCAAATTGCTTTGCTGCTTCGTTTAACACCGTAAGGCGCTTTGCTAAAGGGGTAATAATAAAACCCATAAAAACACATAAGCCAGTGTAAAATAATAGCGTTAAAATAATATCGTTTCGTTGTGTGGCCTCATAGGGTTTATCTAAACGCATGGTTAAATGATAAGGACTTAACTCATCATTTGTGTAGAGCATATAAAAGCCTTGCTCGTCTTCGAGTATTAATCCGCCTTGGGTTTGCATTTTATCTAATAGCGCTAAGGGCAGTGCCAGCGACTGATTTAATTTGTAGTTAAGTATAAGGTCAAAGTCAGCGGCGAGCTTTGTTACTTGTTGTGGGCGAGCATCGGGTTTTAGTGTCGTGAGCTGTTTACTTAACCCGACAATAATCTGGCTTTGAACGCTAAACTCATCCAAAGGCGCATGCGCTTGTTGGCTAAATGCATCAATAAGCCAACCTAAAACAATAATTGAAAGCAGCGCACTGCCTAGTAGTGAAATATAAAACTTTTTCATTGATGCTATTCCATAATAGGCTGGGTGTATTGAAGTGACTTTTATTACTATCGCGCTAATTATTTTAAGCACTCAGGCATTAAAACTTACCACGCTGTAGTCACAAACAAATAACCACGTCCCCAAATGGTTTTAATTTTTTCTGGTTTTTGTGGGTCATCATTAAACTTTTTACGCAAGGCAGAAATAAGCACATCAACGCTTCTATCTAGGCCATCATATTCCCTGCCTTTGGTTGCTTTAAACACCGCATCGCGTGATACAACTTGTCCTGCATTACTGGCTAAGTAATGCAGTAATAAATACTCTGCGCTTGAAATGTTCACATCCTGTTGGTTAAGGGAAACGTTGCGTGACTCGGTATTAATACTTAATTGACCGATATTGATCATATTTGCTTGATCATCGGTTTTAGGCGTGTCGCTACTATAGCGCAAGGCCGATTTAATGCGTGCAAGCAATGCGCGAGGGCGTACCGGTTTTATTATGTAATCGGTAGCACCGACTTCCAGCCCAATGACTTCATCCATTTCTTCATCGCGGGCAGTAAGCATTATAATTGGGGCATGATAAAAGCTACGTAGCTCACGACATACACTAATACCATCAAGCCCTGGCAGCATAATGTCGAGTAAAATAAGTTGTGGGTTTAAACGTTTTACTTGGCTTATAACCTCATCACCTCGATGACATACATGTACAACATAGCCTTGCTCTGTTAAATACTCAGTGACCCACTGTGCAAGAGAAATATCATCTTCAACCAGTAAAATAGTACCGTAATTATCCATAAGCTTTCTTCGCATACCTAAATGATGTTTAGCTATCATAATGTTTATAGTGTGTGACTAAAATAACCGCCAACGCCGCTTTTTTTGCCTATTTTGATACACCCATTGTAATTTTACTTCTGTGACGGCAATGACTTGTGATGTATTACTGTCAAATAGTTCAAACGAAATACTTTGCGTTGAGTCAAAGGCATAATTAAACGAACCTTGTCGCTGTTTAAGCCAGCACTGCATAATGTACTTTGAGGTGGCATCGCGTAGACAATAATTTCCCACTTCTACTTGCTGCCATGACAAAACAACATCGGCGTAACAGTGACGTCCTTCACGTAAGGCCACACAGGTATCAGGTACTGCACTCAATTGAGCGGGTATTTGCACTGGGGCTGCCAGCAAAGAGCCTGAATAACTAAACAATAAACAGTAAAAAAATCTAAAGTACATAACGCACGCCTACCTTGGCTTTGTGTTGATATCCTTGGGAAATAATTGGGCTGTCATCAATTTCTTTTGAAAACCACGTCGTTAACCAGCCTGCTAAAAAGACCCAATCTTGATTAATGGGATATTCAGCATGAAATTCAAACATAATACTGGTACTGGCATTGGTTTGATAAATAGGGCGAGTTGCGTTTGCTTCATCGCTATCAATACCAAAATAATAGTTTGTAAAATCTGCAGAGTAGGCACTTAGGCCAATACCAGAGCGAAACTCCCAATTACGCCAAGGCTGAATATGACTAAAAAATACGTTTGCCACCCAGCCATTATGAGCACCAGATATATCATGTAAGTATTCAAGGGAAATTTGTGAGTTTTCAAATCGACGTGTTAATCGAAGGCCAGTATCAAAATCATAGTTACGTTTTTTGATACCGCGCAGTGGCTCAATAATGCCATCGTTATAAATACCTAAGCCTTGTTCGTCAAACCCGGCTTGCGAATTAGTACCTAATAAATCAAGGCCCCAATCGTATTTGTTAATTAAGCTATAGCCTAAAACAAGTCCACCGCTGAGTTGATTATGATCAAAATCAAGGTAAAAATTATCGTAAGAAACCGCAAGGCTTAAATCTAACTCGGCGCCAACATCATAAGAATTCATCCCCACCAAATAAGAATCTTCTATGTAATAACCAGCTCCTGCACTCCAGTCCCAGGCAAACCCTGTAGTGGGTTCCAATGTGTTATCGGCATAGTAACGATTGCTTGCTGTGCTCTGGCCACTAAAAATGAGCGCAAACAATAAGGCTGCACAACGGAAAAAATGTCTTTGTGGGAAATGCTTCATCCTTGGAACCTAAATTAGAGTTTGCTAAAGAGGCTAGGGTCTGTTGACCTTTGCGGATTAAAATTTGTTCAAACTAGGGGCGGTTTAATCGCGGCGCGAGGTTTGTAACCTAGTGGGCTAAGTCAAAACCGAGCAACAAAGAGTAAATCGCCCCTAGGCAGAACCCTTCGGGCAGCGCCTGTTTGGCATTGATGCTGCGTTATCGCCTATTTATGGGGAATAACCACACCACATATGCGCTGCCTTGCCTAAATACCAAACAGACTGCTGCAAATTTAACCTTGAAAGGTCAACAGACCCTAGTATATTGTCAAACTCTTGGCTAAATCTGTAAAAAAATGTAGCGGTCGTCCTGCAACTACTGAACCTTAATTTTATCGATAAGTATACTGCTTAAGTAAAATTGCATCATGGGAGTTAATGCGCTGATCTCAGTACGTGTACATGGCCCATTTAATTTAGTTAAACGACTCAGTTTAGTAATGGTTTTATAAGCAGGGGCCGTTACTTCATTTTTAAGTTCAGCACGCTTAAGCCGAGCCTGTTCGGTATTATGTTTATGAATAAACGCAACAACTTCTAACTCGTTAGTGATCTTTTTTTCTTCAGTAAAGCTATAGGTTAGGGGCTCACGGTGAAAGCTTGCACTATCTATTGATGATTTGGCAAACCACACTACATCTCCCGATGCTTTGTGTGTAAGGCGCATACTAACTTGTGCCAGTATATTTGCGCATTGTTGAGAAGGGAATTGCTGTGCTACTTTTGAAAACAATGAATAAGGTTTTTCTGGCTGCGCTAGGATGTACTTAGCATCATCTATAAACTCAAGGTCAACTTGATGAATAGCTAACGTGTAATCACTGTTATCGGTTGTGGTAACTTTTAGTTGTTTATCGTTAAGTGCTTGGCTAATTTGAGATACTAATGTGTCGGTGACACTTGCACGGTCTACTATCACTCTGACAGTCTGATTTTTTTTAATGTTATGTGCAGGTAATTGCACCGATTTTACTTTCGGTGAAGCATGCTCGGTTTCATATTTAAGTTGGTAAGTTTGACTCTTAAGCAAAGGTTTTGCAGGCATTGCTAAAGGTTCTGCAGGCTGCTTAACTACGGCACAACCTGAAGCTAATACAATAAAAAGTGATACAACTAAAAAACGCATAAATATTTTACATCCACTCAAAAGCCATTAATCGAACATATTGTACGTTAGTCCGAGCAAAAGTTCATGATATTATAGAGGCTGATTATGACTAAAAAAGAAAAATTAGCTAAGAATGAAGTATTTTAACTCCTTACCCTTTTATTTTTTTGCTTTATGTATTTTAGGGACGCATTTACAGGCAAGCGCAAGCACAGATCCTGACTGGGAAGCTTTTGTTAAAAATTATGGACGCTACGTAGAAAAAAAACTAAAAGTAAAAAAGATTCCGGGCGGAGCGCTTTCCATCGTCAACGCACAAGCGCGTGACTATATTCATACAATGGGGCATACCAAAGTGCGCAGTGGGCAAAAAATTAATCCACACACTCGGTTTCGTTTGGCCTCAGTATCTAAAACGTTTGCAGGGTCGTTAGCGGCAAAACTTGCAAATGAAGAACAACTTAATTTGTATTTTCCTGTTAGTCATTACATTCCTGAATTTAAACAAACCGACTACAAAGATGATTTAAAGGTTTTTCATATTTTAAGCCATTCTAGTGGGCTAGTACCGAATGCATACGATAATTTAATCGAATCGCGAATGGGGTATAGCGATATTGTAGAAAAGCTATTAAGTGTAAAACCCATATGCGAACCCGGTGACTGTTATGGCTATCAAAATGTCATGTTTAGTTTAATTGATGACGTGATTTTAAAAAGCACCAACAAAACTTATACTCAGTGGCTCAATGACGCATTTTTTATCCCTCTAAAAATGAACGATGCAAGCTTAGGCTACGATGCCATGGTGCAAGATAGTAACTACGCACACCCTCATGTGCGTGGGAAAAAGCGTTGGTACAGTGCCCGTTTGAAAAAGAATTATTATAAAGTCGCTCCGGCAGCTGGGGTAAACGCAAGTGCGTCAGATATGGCTATTTGGTTAAATGCGCAATTAGGGCAATATCCATCGGTATTATCCTTAGAAGCATTGGCCACGCAAACGCGTCCTTATACACATACTAAAAAAGAACGCTACAGACGAGTATGGCGAGAGCACATGAACGAAGCCTACTATGGGCTAGGCTGGCGTGTGTATGATTATGATGATGAAACGCTTTATTACCACAGTGGTTGGGTGCAAGGCTACCGCAGTGACTTAGTGGTTTTTCCGCACTTAAATGTAGGCTTTAGTTTGATTTTAAATGCAGAAACTGGACTCATTAATGAGCTTACTACTGAGTTTATAAATCGCCTATTAGCATATAAACGAGAGAAGCAATAATGAACGCCCACATAAAAACATTGTTAATAGCATTATTACTTATTTGCCAACCCGCCTTTTCTGCCCCTGAACAGGTTTACTTGTTTCGACATAGCGAAAAACAAACAGGGGAAAATCCATTTCTAACTGCCCAAGGCCAAGCGCGTGCTGAGCACTTGGTTTCGTTAGTTAACACCTATCCAAACATAACGTTATTCAGCAGTAACTATAACCGTACCCTAAACACGGCAGCGCCATTAGCCGCGTATTATAATATTAAAGTTATTACCTATGATGCTGCTGATCTAATGACATTGAAAAAACAATTATTAGCACAAAATGGCGTTGTGGTAGTAATAGGGCATAGTAATACCACACCGCAGTTGGCTTCATTATTGAGTAACCAAGCTATTGAAAGTATGGATGAGAGTCAGTACGGGCATTATTATTTAGTGAGTAAACTAGAAAATAATAGTTATGAAGTTAAAACGCTGACAATGGGTTTTTAAGCAGGCATAAAAAAACCAGCAATGGCTGGTTTTTTTGTTTTACCTTTAAATGGCCTTATTAGCCACGAGGTAATTGAATTTTTTTCTCAGGGCTTTGACGATAAAGCACAATCGTATGACCGATAGTCTGTAATTTAGTAGCCCCTGTTTCGCGAACAATAGCATCAAAAATAAGCTTTTTGGTTTCACGATCGTCTGTTGGCACCTTCACTTTAATTAATTCGTGAATTTCTAGTGCGCTTTGGATTTCAACTACTACGCCTTCGGTTAAACCGTTAGAACCTAGTAAAACTACAGGCTTAAGGCTATGCGCCTGACCTTTTAAAAACTGCTTTTGTTTGTTTGATAATGTCATGATATTACAAATTTTGCTGAATATGGCTTGAATTAAGGGTATTCTAACGCCATCTAGAGAATATTACTAATTAGTTGCGTGTTAATTTATGACAAATAAAAAACAGTCAGCCAGTTCACAACGTTGGCTTAAAGAACATTTTGATGATAAATATGTTCAAGAAGCGCAAAAAAAAGGCTGGCGCTCTCGAGCTGTTTTCAAATTAGACGAAATCCAAAACAAAGATAAGTTATTGCGCCCAGCGATGACTGTTGTTGATTTAGGCGCAGCCCCAGGGAGTTGGTCACAATACTTAGCTGAAAAAGTGGGTGACAAAGGCCAAGTGGTTGCGTGTGATATTTTACCTATGGACTCTTTAGCGGGCGTTGACTTTTTACAAGGCGATTTTCGTGAAGAAGCGGTACTTGATGCATTGTTAAAACGCATTGATGGTAAAAATGTAGATGTGGTATTGTCTGATATGGCACCTAACATGAGTGGCAATAACTCGGTTGATCAGGCAGGCAGCATGTACTTGGTTGAGCTTGCACTTGATATGTGCAACCAAGTTTTAAAGAAAAATGGCGCGTTTATTGTTAAAGTATTCCAAGGTGAAGGCTTTGATCAATATTTGCAAGATGTACGTAATAGTTTTAAAGCAGTGAAGATACGTAAACCGGATGCCTCGCGTCCCCGTTCTCGGGAAGTATATATAGTAGCGACTGGATACAAACTGTAGTACAGTTGCTTGGCGTTTAGTTGAATTTAAATTAATTGGATACAAGAGGTTAACCCCTTGAGCGATATGGCGAAAAATCTAATACTCTGGCTGGTTATTGCAGTAGTGCTTATGTCAGTATTTCAGAGCTTTAATGGCGGCGATCAAGTTGATCGTCAAACAAGTTACAGTCAATTTGTAAAAGACGCCCGTAGCGGCTCTATACAAGAAGTGTCCATTGAAAGTGGTAGTGGCACAATTACTGGTATAAAAAATAGTGGCGAGCGTTTTCAAACCATTATGCCTATTTATGACAAAGACATTTTAAATGATTTGTTAAAAAGCGATGTGAACGTTAAAGGTGTTAAACCTGAAGAACAATCATTTTTAGCAAGCATTTTTATTTCTTGGTTCCCTATGATCCTGCTTATTGGTGTGTGGATTTTCTTCATGCGTCAGATGCAAGGTGGCGGTGGCAAAGGCGCCATGTCATTTGGTAAAAGTAAAGCCCGCTTAATGAGTGAAGATCAAGTCAAAACGACCTTTGCTGATGTAGCTGGTTGTGATGAAGCCAAAGACGATGTAACCGAGCTGGTGGACTTTTTACGTGACCCTTCTAAGTTTCAAAAATTAGGCGGTAGTATTCCTAAAGGCGTACTTATGGTCGGTCCTCCAGGTACAGGTAAAACATTACTTGCTAAGGCTGTTGCTGGTGAAGCAAAAGTACCGTTCTTTACTATTTCGGGTTCTGACTTTGTTGAAATGTTTGTAGGTGTAGGTGCATCACGTGTACGTGACATGTTCGAACAAGCTAAAAAAGCAGCTCCTTGTATTATCTTTATCGATGAAATTGATGCGGTAGGGCGTAAACGTGGCGCTGGTATGGGGGGCGGCCATGATGAACGTGAGCAAACTCTAAACCAAATGCTTGTTGAAATGGATGGCTTTGAAGGTAATGAAGGTATCATCGTTATTGCTGCGACAAACCGCCCTGACGTACTAGACCCTGCGTTACTTCGTCCTGGTCGTTTTGACCGTCAAGTAGTGGTCGGTTTACCTGATATTCGTGGTCGTGAACAAATTCTCAAAGTACATATGCGTAAAGTGCCATTAGGCGATAACGTTGAAGCGGCCGTGATTGCACGTGGTACACCAGGATTCTCGGGTGCTGATCTCGCTAACCTTGTAAATGAAGCGGCTTTGTATGCTGCACGTGGCAATAAACGTGTTGTTAGTATGGCTGAATTCGACGCTGCGAAAGATAAAATCATGATGGGCGCTGAGCGCAAGACCATGGTTATGAGTGAGCAAGAGAAAGAAATGACGGCTTACCATGAAGCTGGCCACGCAATTGTAGGTCGTATGGTGCCAGAGCACGACCCGGTTTATAAAGTATCTATTATCCCACGTGGCCGAGCGCTAGGTGTGACTATGTATTTACCAGAACAAGATCGTGTTAGTCACTCTAAAGAGCTTTTAGAATCAATGATTTCAAGCCTTTACGGTGGTCGTATTGCTGAGGCAATCATTTATGGTGAAGACAAAGTAACCACGGGTGCAAGCAATGACATTGAACGTGCCACTGATATTGCGCGTAAGATGGTGACTCAGTGGGGCTTAAGCGAAAAGTTAGGTCCATTACTTTATGCTGAAGATCAAAGTGAGATGTACATGGGTGGCGGTGGTGGTCGCTCTATGAGCATGTCTGATGAGACGGCGAAAGTAATTGATGCAGAAGTACGTTTATTCTCAGACCGCAACTATCAACGTGCAGAATCAATATTGAAAGAAAACATTGATATTCTGCATGCAATGAAAGATGCACTAATGAAGTATGAAACCATTGATGCGAAGCAAATTGATGATTTAATGGCTCGTCAGCCTGTACGTGAACCACGTGATGCGCATGACCGTCATGAAGCTAAACCAGAAAAAGAAGATGTTTCTAAAGACAAACCAGTTGATGAAGTACAAAAACCAGCTGATGAATCTAAAAAAGATGAAACAAACCTTGATGATAAAGCTGAATAATCGTTAAAATAACGTATCCAAAAGCCCCGAAGTTCGGGGCTTTTTTGTATCAGTTTGATGTAAATAACTAAAATTATCACATATTAAGGTTAGCGATGAATAATAAAATTAACCTTGCGCGCGGCCGAACGCTTGATTTTGCAGAGCCTGTGATTATGGGGATCGTGAATGTTACCCCTGATTCATTTTCTGATGGCGGTCAGTTCTTAAATACAACTGCCGCGCTGAGTCATGCGATGCAATTACTTGATGATGGTGCGACCATTTTAGATATCGGTGGCGAGTCAACACGCCCAGGCGCACCTGATGTTAGCCTTGAAGATGAGCTAAAGCGTGTTATTCCTATTATTAAAGCTATTCGTGAGCAAAGTGACTGCGTTATTTCAATCGATACCAGTAAAGCTGAGGTGATGCGCCAAGCGATTGAAGCCGGTGCTGATATTGTCAACGATGTACGGGCATTGCAAGAACCCGGCGCAATTGATGTGGTTGCACAGTTTCCTGAGGTAGCAGTGTGTTTAATGCATATGCAAGGGCAACCTCGTAGTATGCAACACGCTCCTCACTATAATGACTTAGCGGGTGAGATAAACGATTTTTTTAGCCAGCGAATAGCCGCATGTGAAGCTGCTGGCATTAAACAAAGCCAGTTAATTTTAGATCCTGGTTTTGGTTTTGGAAAAACACTAAAGCATAATTATCAAATATTGGCTCAATTTAACGATTATGCAAAATTGGGACTTCCTTTGCTCGCGGGATTATCGCGTAAGTCAATGATTGGTAAATTATTAAATAGAGACACAGACGATAGATTGGCAGGCAGTTTAGCTGGAGCACTGATCGCCGCACAAAACGGTGCACACATTATTCGTGTGCATGATGTAAAAGAAACCGCAGATGTGCTTGGCGTATATCAAGCCTGCAAACAAGGAGTACTTTAAATGAAAGAAAGAAAATATTTTGGCACGGACGGTGTGCGTGGTTTAGTAGGTCAAGGTCCTATTAACCCAGAGTTTGCGATGAAATTGGGTTGGGCCGCAGGGCGTGTACTCTCACTTCATGGCACTAAAAAAGTCATTATAGGTAAAGACACTCGTATTTCAGGTTACATGTTGGAGACTGCCCTAGAGGCTGGATTAATTGCAGCAGGTATTGATGTTATTCTTTTAGGGCCGATGCCAACGCCTGCAGTTGCTTATTTAGCGCAAACGTTTCGCGCTGAAGCGGGGATAGTGATCAGCGCATCACATAATCCTTATTATGATAACGGCATTAAGTTTTTCAATGGCCAAGGTTTAAAGTTAGATGATGAGGTAGAGCTACAAATTGAAGCGATGCTTGACGAGCCTATGACCTGTGTTGCTTCTGACAAGTTAGGTAAAGCAACACGTTTATCTAGCGCTGATGGCCGTTATATTGAATTTTGTAAAAGCCAGTTTCCACAAGGATTGTCCCTGGAAGGAATTAAAATTGTTTTAGATTGTGCTAATGGTGCTACATACCATATTGCTCCTTCTGTAATGCGAGAGCTTGGTGCAGAGGTGATCACCCATGCATGTGAGCCAAACGGTGTAAACATTAACCATGAATGTGGCGCAACCCATGTTGATACATTAAAGCGTAAAGTACTTGAACACAAAGCGGATGTCGGTATCGCCTATGATGGCGACGGCGACCGTGTGATGATGGTTGATCATAATGGCCGCGTATTCGACGGTGATGATTTGGTTTATATTATTGCTTGCCAAGCTGCACAAGATGACAATTTAGGCGGTGGTGTTGTTGGCACGGTTATGTCGAATATGGGACTTGAAAATGCGTTAAAAGCAAAAAACATTGCTTTTGCTCGCAGTAAAGTCGGTGATCGTTATGTGATGGAACTGCTGCAGCAAAAAGGCTGGAAAATTGGCGGTGAAAGCTCAGGCCATGTGTTGAATCTAGATTTAATCAGCACGGGTGATGGCATCATCTCAAGCTTACAAGTGCTTGCTGCTATGGTAGCACAAAATCGTACACTTCAAGACTTAGGAGCCGGTTTTACTAAGTACCCAATGAAAATGATTAACGTACGTTACACTGCCGGTACTGATCCGACCCAAGCACCCGAAGTGCTCGCTGCAGTTGCTGAAGTAGAGCAAAGCTTAGCAGATAAAGGGCGCGTATTACTGCGTAAATCAGGCACTGAGCCTGTAGTACGAGTAATGGTTGAAGCTGAGCAAGAAAAAATAGTAATAGATAGTGCACAGAAAATAGCAGCGGTTGTCGAATCTATGAGCAAACAAACTGATTGATAACAATAACCTCTTGTAACTTTGGGCGAGTCGAGTTAATATCTCGCCCGCTTTCTAATGTGGAGTGGAAAAATGGCAGCACGCAAAGCGATGGTCGCAGGCAACTGGAAAATGAATGGTTCATTAGAACTCGTTCAACAACTGTCTGATGCTATTAACGATGTTAAATCTTCTGAAGTAAACATTGTTTTATTTCCTCCGTTTCCTCTAGTCCCAGCAATGATTGCAAGTGGTGTAACAACAGGCACGCAAACAGTGTCTGAAAATACCCCAGGTGCGTTTACTGGTGAAGTAGATGCAGAGCTAATTAAGCAGCTAGGTGCGAAATATGTACTGGTTGGTCACTCTGAACGACGCAGCATATACAAAGAAAGCAATGATACCGTTGCTGCAAAATTTGCTCGCGCACAACAAGTAGGTTTAACGCCTATTTTATGTGTTGGAGAGAGCGAAATAGAGCAAGAAAACGGGCAAACAGAACAGGTAGTTGCTGCGCAGATTGACGCAGTAATTAATAAATTAGGTGTAGCAGCACTGAAAGAATCTGTGATAGCATATGAGCCCGTTTGGGCTATAGGCACAGGTAAGACTGCATCGCCTGAACAGGCACAAAGTGTTCACAAATTTATCCGTGACAAGATTGCTTCACTAGACAGCGATTTAGCACAAGGGCTAACCATCTTATATGGTGGTAGCGTTAATGAAAAAAATAGCGAATTATTATTTGCACAAACAGATATAGACGGCGGCCTAATTGGTGGCGCCAGTTTAAAAGCAGAATCATTCACTGCTATCTGCAATAGTGCAAAAGGGACCGTATAAGATGTACGAAATTTTATTAGTAGTGTATTTAATTGTAGCGTTAGCGCTTGTTGGTATGGTTTTGATCCAGCAAGGTAAAGGCGCTGACATGGGCTCATCATTTGGTGCAGGCGCATCGTCTACTGTTTTTGGTTCTTCAGGAGCCGGTAACTTTATGACGAAAACGACAACAACTTTAGCAACTATCTTCTTCGTGTTAAGTATTGTTTTAGGTAACTTAACTGCCGGTCAAATCAAAAAGACTGACGAGTGGGAAAATTTAGAAGCCGCTCCAGCTGTTGAAACTGTGACGCCAGTTGAAGAAGATGTTCCGGTAACATCTACAAAAGAGCAAAGCTCTGACGTACCAAATTAATTTAGTTTAAATTGTTAAGTTGCTCTCTTTCCTCAAGTTAGCTTTAAGACTTAACGCTAAGCAATAGCTTAAAAAATGCGGATGTGGTGGAATTGGTAGACACGCTACCTTGAGGGGGTAGTGCTTTCGGGCGTGGGGGTTCAAGTCCCCCCATCCGCACCAAATATAAAAACCAGTAACAGCAATGTTACTGGTTTTTTTGTGTCTGAAATTTAAAATATTAAACAACTCTTTTTGGATTAATGTTGAACATTGAGTAGAACACTCTATATTTCAATTGTTGGTGTTTATAAAAGAATATTGTTGTATATTTAATTTTATGTACAAAAAACGTCGAAAGTTAAAAATAAAGTTAACATTTTTCTATATTAAGCCGATAATAACTATAGATAATTAAACGGGGTAAATTAATATGGCTTCAGGTTTCTCTTTTAAAAACCTCAGCATTACTAAAAAAATACATGCAATTACATCTATAGCGATAATCGCATTCTTAGTAATTGTTTTGGTTAATTACTTTGCTATGAACGAAAATCGCATATCACTTGATGAAATGGAGAAATCTTCTTATAAAGTAGCTAAATTAACCTTGGCCAACGTAAGCATTTTAGAAAAGTTAGATGAGTTATACACTCAGGCTGTAACCTTTGGCGAGCAAGAGTTAGTAACAAAAGCGAGTGAAACTTATCAGCGGCTCATTTTGAATTTGGACGCAATAGAAACAATTAATGGATCATATATTGATAGCGACACAAAAACGCGGCTGAAAAATTATGAAAAGATATCTGCAACTATCGCTAATGGCATGGTTAATGGCACGGCTGATTTTAGTAAAATACAACAACAGGCGCAGCTTAAAACAAGCCTTTTCGAGGCGGTTTTAACCAGCTTTAAAAACGCACAACAAAAAGCAGATGATCGCTTTTTCCAGCTAGTTGCCAATACAAAAGCGCGCTCAGATGACGCGCTTAATCTAATGTTAGTTGTGGCGGTTGTATCATTAGTATTGCTTTTGCTTATGGCTATTTGGATTGCACGTAATATTGGTTCATCAGCCAGTGATGCTGCTAATAACCTAAGTCTTTTAGCAAGTGGTAAAGGATCATTAAGCACCAAGCTTGCTGTTAACTCAGAGGACGAGATTGGTCAGGTATCTATAAACTTTAATGCTTTTATTAGTCTGCTGAGAGAAACCGTTTTAGAAGTTATCGCGGTATGTGAACCGCTAATGGAAAATTCAACCCGTCTTGTGCAAGGGATGGAGCGAGCAGAGCGAGCAACCACTAAACAAACCACCGATGCAGATGTTGTTAAGCAGTCGATGGAAGAGATGAAGCAAAGCGTTGGCGATATTTCACAATCAGCAGCGAGCGCATCTAATGCTGTGCAAACAGCAGAAAAAGAAGTAGATCAAAGTCGTGTACAAGTCAAAATGTCAGTTAATGCGTCGCGTACGTTAAGCGATGAAATTAATATAGCGGCCAACACCATTAATAAATTAGCCGATGACACTAAAAATGTATCGCAAATACTCAATGTAATTACATCCATTGCCGAACAAACAAATTTGTTGGCGTTAAATGCTGCAATTGAAGCTGCGCGTGCAGGAGAGCATGGTCGTGGCTTTGCTGTGGTAGCAGATGAGGTCCGCGAGCTTGCATCACGCACAGCACAGTCTACCAATGAAATTCGTGAGTTACTAAGTACATTAAGTGTGGCTGCTAATGAGTCAGTAACGGCTATGACTTCTGCAAGAGACATGGCCACAGATAATGCCAGTGCAGCAGAGCAAACCGGTGTCTCGATTGAAAAAATAGCAGAGCAAATACTAGAAATTAATGGGATGAACTCGCAAATTGCAGCAGCAACTGAAGAGCAAACCTCTGTGGCCGCGATGGTAGTAGACAACGTATCGAATATGCATGTTTCATTTGAAGATACGATGAGTTCACTCAAAGCGGTAAGAGATGTGGCAAAAAACTTACATTACCTTTCAGATAATCTATTAGATGCAACTGCTAAGTTTAAAATTGAGTAGTCGTTAAGGCGAAACTTTAAGGTTTTATGACGGTTGTAAATAATAGGCATAAAAAAGCCCGCAACAAAGTATTTGTTACGGGCTTTTATTTTTAATTTAGCAGGTTAATACTTACCTACTACTTTAACTTTATCACTTGCTTTGGCGCTGTCTATATAACCAATTGCATCAGCATTAGCAGCTACAAAATCAATCACAGCTTGGTCATTATCAAGTTTACCTGGAGGCGTGCCTTTGCCAGTAAAAACTAGCTTTGACCAATAAGCATTTAATTGGCTGCCTGATTTGCCAACAAGCTTGTCGTTAAACTCATCTGCCACTGCAGTACCATTTTGGTTAACAGGGTTTACTTTGGTACCATCAGCAAACGATTTGCTCTTGCCAAGGTATATTTTTTTAATATCATCTTGGCTTATTGCATTGGCATTCGCTGGGTTAACGATTACTGCAACTTCAGCAAATGCTGCAGTACTACATAGTGTTAGCATGCTGGCTAAAATTAATTTTTTCATGGTTCGCTCCAATTAAAATACTAAATCAACGCCAACGGCGATAACATCAGTTTCAGTATTTGATATGTCGTTTTCAAAGCGACTAAAATCTACTTTTAATGCTGCCATTGGGTGGAAGTCATAGCGCGCACCAATGGTGTATACATTACTTTGGGCACGAGTACCTTCTAAGGCTCCATTTATTGCAGCATTTAGAGTCGGCACTGACTCTATAGCATTAAACCTTGATGAGTCATGCTTGTCGTCATTATCTTCATAAGTAAAATGAGCTATGACGTTATCCATACGATACCCAATAGAAGCGTAATATTGAGACTGCTTTGCTAATATACTGTCTTTAACTTCAAATTCGGTATATTCAGCGTCAAATAGAATATTGTTGTAATCTATTGAAATGCCAAAACCTAAGAAGTAGCTATCATCTTCATTTATTGAAATATCGTCAGCTTGAGTCGTTAATCCATTTTGGCGCAATATATTTTCTAGGGCGTTTATTTGAACCCCCGCTAGATCATTCTCATCTTTTTGCCCAAGTTTCATAGTAGTGTCTGTTACAAGGTAAGCTGCACGAGCACTAAACCAATCATAAGAGAGTGTCCAGTTAATACCTGCTACATCATCTAACTCTGCTTGGTCGTTATAAGTAACTGCTACTACATCACCCTCAAAGCCACCGTAGATAACCTGTAAAGTTGAATCCCAATCACCTAATTGTGAAGTGTATAACAAACTCAACCCTTCATAGGTTGAAAATGGCAGTCTGTAAACGGATTGTGGTGGACGAACCCAACGATAGGCATAGCCAACATCTAAAAAGTCAGAATAGCGAAAAAATGGTGCGCGCATTTTACCGGCGCTTAATTGTAGCTCATCAGAGAACTCATATGTTATGTATGCCCATTCAAAATCAGCGTCAAAATCATTTTCACCGCGAGCTACTATTTGCGCTGTAGCGGATAACTTCTCTTGCAGGTCAGCGGTCAGCTGAAGTGCAAATACGCTTTCATTTTTAAATGAAATATCATCATCATATCCATATAAAGTTTGATCACTATCGAGTGACTTACCACCGACAATAGAAGCAAACCCATTAATACGAACTTCAGCACTCGCATTGCTTGTGGCAAGTGCGCAACAAATTGCTACTGCAACTGATAGTTTTTTCATTGTGATTCCTATTTAAATTTCATGTGTATCCCGTTGCAGTATAAGATGAGTATTAACTTTTTTCTAATTAAAATTAATAAATTAAGACCTTTTTACTGCTTTTTTGCAACAAAAAGGCATGGCAGTGATTGAAAAGTAAGGTTTTTTTATTTTCAGGTAATGTAACTAATTGACTTGTTTGAGTTATTTATAATGAGATGATATTTACTACAGTAGGCATTAAGTAGTAATTATTTCCTAGTTATTTACGCGAATTCATATTTTTTAGGTTGTCTTGGCACCATCGAATTGCCTGCTGTTTATTCTTGACCGCTATTTTTTTATAAATTTTATGTAAGTGCACTCTTACCGTAGCTTCACTTATAAATAAGCTGTCAGCAATAGCACTGGAATGAAGCCCACTGAAAAGTAGGTTGAGTACTTTAATTTCTTTATCGGTTAGGTTATTTGTTTGCAAAGCAGTTTTTTGCTCTGAATCGAGCATTTGGCGCATCCAAATATCACTGATAGTACGTGGAAACCACAACTCCCCTTGTTTAATTGCTTCTAACCCCCTGTTAAATAGTTCCTCATTGGTATCTTGATAGAAAAGGCCTTTCAAATTTGGCCATTCTTTAAGTGAAGCAGCATCAGTATTTTTAGGAATATTAAAGATAACTAACCCTTGGTAATTATTGGTTTGCATAAAATGACTCAAAAGTTCGTAATTTGTAAGGCTATTGAGTGCTGAATGACAGACTAATAATATGCCGTTATTCAATGTAGTAAAAAATAATGGACTATAATGGTTGTTGTTAAAAAGCATGTTAGCTGATTGCGTGGTCTGTTTTTTTGTCATGCTTTACACCTAAAAATGATTCTGCAGTATATTTAAATATAAAGGGTGTTTGGATATTGTCATAATCTTAAATAGCTTTAATGTGTTTTTCGCAACAAAGCGCATGTTCAATTAACAAATAATACTGGTGGTAATTAATGTTAAAGTATTAATTTAAAGCTAAATTTGCATTGCTATTTAGGTAAGTTGGCTAAGATTAAAAAGATAAAAATAAATTTTTACGTAAACTAAAGTTAAATGTACATATTGTAGCGTTTTTGTAATATAATAAACTCCCAGAGGAAAGATGCATCTAACGCATCTTTTTTTATGCCTACAATTTATGTTTACACAGCATAACGCATAATTAAATTAATACCCTTTGGAGAAGACCTTGAAATTACGCACCCTCTCACAGTTAAGTTTAGCGGTTATTGCAGCCCTAACAACTTCCGCAAATGCACAAGAAGCTAAAACGACAGCCAAACAAGACGCGTTTGAAAAAATTGAAGTGACAGCTCGTAAACGTACAGAGAGCTTGTTCGAATCTCCAACTGCGATTACATCAATAGGTGCTAACCTTATTGATAAAGCCAATATGGGTAACTTAGAAGATATTGGTAAATACGTTCCTAACTTAAACATTACTCGTTATGGTGTTGGTAATGCTGCACATGCCTCAGTGTTTATTCGTGGTATTGGTTTGCAAGATCACATTATAACAACCGATCCAGGCGTAGGTGTTTACCTAGATGGTGTTTACTTAGGTCGCCAAATGGGGTCTAACTTATCACTTCCTAATGTAGAGCGAGTTGAAGTTCTACGTGGGCCACAAGGCACACTTTATGGCCGTAACACATTAGGTGGTGCAGTAAACGTAATTACTAAACAACCTGGTGATGAAGGTATTCTAACAACAACCGCTAAAGTGGGCAGTCGTGGTCGAGTTGCGGGTGATATTTACTTTAATAATGCACTAACTAACGATCTAAGCATGTCAGCCAGTGCGTCATACAAACAACGTAATGGGGTAGGTACGGCAGTAAACTTAGCTAACCCTGAAAAAGAAATTGGTGAAGAGCAAGAGTTTAGTGGTCGTATAGCACTTAAATATGAAGCAACTAGTGATTTAGCGTTTACTTTCTCGCTAGATGGCGTTGATAATGAGTCAGGTCAATCACCTTATACTATTGAACTGACAGATTCATTAGATTCAAATGATGTCTTTAATGGCGATTTCCCATTATTAACTGAAGACTTAATTCCTCAAAACCCTGATGATTTAGGCACAACGGTTGCCGGTATTGAGTCAACTTCATATTCTGGTTGGGGTACGTCATTTACAGCTGATTGGGCGATTAATAACACATATACAGCCAAGTTTATCTCAAGCTACCGTACTTCTGAATATGAAGGTGGTTTAGATGATGATGCATCACCACTTAACTTATCTGAGTTCCCAGAAGTGGGCGGTGCAGATCAATACTCTTTTGAACTTCAGCTAAACGCCACGTTTGATAAAATGGACTTTGTATCGGGTCTATACTTCTTTAATGAAGATGGCTTTACTCGCTCTGAAGATTTTGTATTTAGCCCGTTTAATACACCAGATGGTGTGCTAAATGATGGTGTTACTCCTTCATTTGGTGGCTTTGGATTTTTTGAAATAAATCAAGAAACAAACTCATACGCAGCTTACATTAACGGTAGTTACGATTTAACTGATGATTTAACAATCGGCGGTGGCCTTCGTTACTCAGAAGATAAAAAAGATGCGAATGCTATTTTCCCAACCTTCCCTGAGCGTAAAGACATTAGTGCAGACTTTAATGCAGTAACATGGGACGTTAATGCTTCATACCAGCTTAGCAATAATATGAATGTATACGGTCAAGTGCAAAAAGGTTACCAAACAGGTGGTTTCCCACCGCGCCCATTTGGTGGTCCGGATCAGTTTGTATCGTTTGATGAAACCAAAGCAGTTAACTACGAGATTGGTTTAAAAGGCCAGGTACATGAAAATGTATCTATGATGCTTGCAATGTTTGTTACTGACTACACTGATTTAGCACTGCCATTCTCAGATCCAACCGCGGGCGGTGGCTTTGTAACTATCGTTGAAAATGCAGGCCAGTCTAAAGCGCAAGGTATTGAGCTTGAAACCACAATTGCACTAACCGACGACTTTACTATTCGCACTGCAGTAGGTTACTTAGATTCTGAAATTACAGAAGTAGCTGAAGGTGTACAAGGTATTGGTAAAGGTGACTCACCAGCACTGACACCTCGTTGGACGGTGATGGTTGCTCCATCTTACTTTGTTGATTTAAGCAATGGTGGCACGGTTGCATTAAATGCCAACTACTCGTACCGTAGTGAAATGCAAGGTCAGTCAGTTTTCAATAAAAGTGAAACGATTGATTCGCGTGAGCTAGTTGGTTTTAATATTTCTTACACTAATCCATACGGCGATATGGAAGTAACGCTATATGGTGAGAACGTATTAAACGAAGTTTACGATGTAGGTCGCCTGCAGCAAACTGGTTTTGTTGGCGTTATGCGCAGTAATGACCGTAGTGAGTTTGGTTTAAAATTCAAAAAAGACTTTGAACTATAATCCATAATTTACTCTAAAAATAATACAAAAAAGGTAAGCCATGGCTTACCTTTTTTTATGGTTAAAAATAATTAACCTTCTTTATGCTCTTCACGTGCTTGCTCAATTTCTGCTGCAATTTCACGTGCTTTTTGCTTAGTTTTTTCAGTTAGCTCGCCAGCCGCTTCTTTGCTTTTGATCCATGCATCAACAGCTACTTCTTTGCCGTCATCGTACATGTCTAAGCCCATCGCTTTACTCTCTTCAAGCAGCTCATTAAATGACTCGTCATTTTTAAGCTCATTGGTTTTTTCTTTAACGTCGTTCCACGTTTCGTTTAGCTTTTCTTGAACTTCAGCGCTCGTTTGTTTGGCGTCTTGTTTCACTTCGTTGGCATCTTCACACCCTGTTAGTGTAATTAAAGTGCCTAATAATGCTAAACCTGCTAATTTATTCATTGACTATCTCCTTTAGTGAAAAATATATTTCAGAGGTAACTATACAACAATGAAAATGAACATAGCTGTAACAACACGATTAAGTTTTAAATTAATGGACGAAAATGATTGGCAGCAATTATTCGAGCTCGATCAAGATCCAGCCGTTATGCAGTATTTAACACAAGGTAAACCCACTTCGCTTGAAGATATAAAAACGAAAGGCATTCCAAGAATGCTTGCGTATAGAAATGAGCAACAAGGTTGGGGGCTATGGCAGGTAACCGTGCGTGAAGGCAATACCTTTATAGGGTGGGTGCTTGTTCGGCCGATGGGCTTTTTTTCAGATACGCCTGACTTTAGTGATATTGAAGTCGGCTGGCGATTTAAACAAGCGAGTTGGGGTAAGGGTTATGCAACTGAGGCGGCACAAGCGATTTGCTCAACGATTGAAAAACAGTCGCAAGTAAAGGCAATCAGTGCCACAGCGCTGACCGCCAACGTTGGCTCAATTAACATCATGAAAAAGCTCGGTATGCAGCTACAGCACTATTATATTCATACTGATGATGGCTCAAACTTAACTGCTGCGCTTTATTCAAAGCCGTGCAGTTGAGCTAAAACTTCCTAAGCCTTAAAAATGTAGCATCTAAATATTGACCTGATGTTTGTTACTATGCATTAATGTTTTCCATCAATGTATAAAAATAACCTAAGGATATGGGATGGGAGCACTTTTTTCACCAAGCAAGCTAATTATCAGTAGTATTGTGGTAATACAGTTATGTGTTTTTAGTGTAGCGGCTAAACAGAGTGCCGTTGCAATGCCAGACACTTTTAGTGCACATGCTGCAAAAGCTGTGTTAGAACAGGGGGGGAACGCGGTTGATGCAGCCATTGCAGCACAGTTTGTATTAGCCGTTACGCTTCCCGAGGCGGGTAATATTGGCGGCGGTGGGTTTATGCTTATTCATAAGGATGGCCAAGGTGACTTTATAGATTACCGTGAAACTGCACCGAACGCCGCGCATCGTGATATGTATTTAGACCAGCAAGGGCAAGTTATTGCTAATAAATCTATTTATGGTATTCATGCCAGTGGTGTACCGGGTAGTGTCGCTGGTATGTGGTTGGCCCATAAGAAGCATGGCACATTACCTTGGAAAACCTTAGTACAGCCTGCGGTAACATTAGCAGAGCAAGGTTTTGTGGTGCCTGAAAAGTTGGCTCTGTTAATTGAGGGCTACATAGAACATCTAAACAATAAAAACATTAAAGTAAACTTTGCCAATTATTTTGCAAGCGCTACACCAGGTAAGCTTTTTAAGCAACCTGAGCTTGCAGCGACACTCAAACGCATTCGCGATAATGGCCAAGATGGCTTTTATCAAGGTGAAACTGCAACGATCATCGCAAACTTTATGAAGCAACATGGCGGTATTATTACTCAAGACGATTTAAAAAATTACCGCGCAAAGTCTCGTACTCCTATAAAAGCTAACTGGAACGGCTATCAAGTGCTTACTTCACCGCCACCAAGCTCCGGCGGTATTGCTATATTACAATGGCTTAAAATGTATGAGCTTAAAAAGCCCATAGCTGCACCATCACATAATTCAGTTGGGTATGTGCACTTACTTGCTGAAATAGGTAAGCGAGTGTTTGCTGATAGGGCAGAATACTTAGGCGATCCTGATTTTTACCAAGTGCCTACAGCTAAGTTACTTGCAGAAAACTATCTTAAAAACCGCAGCAATAGTATAGATTTAAAGGCCATTTCTACCACTGAAAATATTAAACCGGGTTTAAAAGAAAGCGAACAAACCACTCACTTTTCTATTATTGATAACATGGGGAATGCTGTTGCTAATACCACCACCATCAATTTAGGGTTTGGTAGTGGCGTAGTCGTAGAAGGCGCAGGCTTTATTCTCAATGATGAAATGGATGACTTTAGCGCTAAGCCCGGGGTTATGAATGTATTTGGCGCCATTGGCGGAAAAGCGAATGAAATTCAGCCACATAAACGTATGTTAAGCTCTATGACTCCAACCATTTTACTCAGTAATAATCAGGTGAAAATGGTAACAGGGTCGCCTGGCGGCACCACAATTATTAGTTCAGTGTATCAATCAATACTCAATGCGATTGAATTTAATATGAGCGCAAATGAAGTAGTAAATAGCCCGCGTTTTCACCATCAGTTATGGCCTAAAAATGTGATTAGAGCGCACTCGGGTTTGGAGTCCTCAGTAAAGCAACAGCTAATAAAAATGGGTTATACAGTGGATGAGCGTCACTTTGGTGATATGCATGTGATTATCAATAATGATGGCAAATTAGATGCGGCGTCTGAGCAAAGCGGAAGAGGGCAAGCGATAGTATTTTAACGTTAATTATTGACGTTTGAATAGTATGCACCCCAAAACCATCATTGGGGTGCATACATTATAACAACTATAGGGGCTAGCCTATAGCCGGTATAAGTCCTGCCATTTGCAGGCATTGTGCGCTAATAATTGAAATACCACACAAAGCGGCTATGGCCAAACCAATATTACCACTGCGTACTTTGTAGCCTTCTTTTTCAATCCCCTGACGCTGCTTGTACACCATGCTAACAGGTAAAAATACTGCCAATATAACTAAAGCAATGGCTGCATAGCCTAATGCCATAATAAATCCTTGCGGGTAAAATAAAGCAAATCCAAGAGGAGGAACAAAAGTAATAAGTGCTGTTTTAATTCTATCTGTGCCCGTATCTGCTTTTTTAAATGTGTCAGCAAAAAAGTCAAATAACCCCAAGCTCACCCCTAAAAATGACGTTGCTAGGGCTAAGTCAGCAAACAATTTAACCGCAGTAGAGACATTGGCGTTATTGGCAATATTGGCCACACTGGCTACAAAACCAGTTAACCCATCGCTTTGTAGTAATTGCTCTTGGCTCATTATGCCTTGGCTTAATACTTGCCAAAATACATAAATAACCAGTGGTAAAGAAGCGCCTGCAATCATAACTTTGCGCAAGGTTTTTATATCAAGCCCGACATATTTAACAATAGAAGGAATTGAGCCATGAAAACCAAAAGAGGTAAATACCACCGGAATAGCCGACAGTATCAGCCCTTGCTCAACAGGCATTTCCAATAAGTGTTGGCCATGTACATAAGGTGTTAGCATATAAAACAAGCTAGCCAAAACGACTATTTTTATACTAAACAGCACTCGATTGAGCTTATCAACTTTGCTAGTACCCAAAGTCACTACACCTGCAATCAAAACGGCTAAAATAACGGAGCCTAATTGTGGAGCAATACTAAGATTAAACCCAGTATTAATGCGCTCTTGTAGCTGAGCACCGCCACCGGCTATGTAAGCAGCGCACAGTGCATAAAATAAAAATATCATCGAAAAGTTAGCCACATACTGGCCACGTTTACCAAGCCAAAGCTTAGCCAGTGTATTTAAAGTCGCATCGCGAGGGGCATATTGGTGAAGCTCCAACATGAGCAAAGCGGTGTAGGTCATTAGTAACCAACACCCTACAATTAACACCATTGCAGTATTAAATCCCAGTCCCGCAGAGGCAATGGGGAGGGCAAGCATACCTGCACCTATGGTGGTTCCTGCAACAATTAACATGCTACCTATTGTTTTATTTTTAAGCACTTAATGATCCTGATCAAACGTGAGAGACACGCAAGATATAACTAGTTGTGCAAAACTTAAATAGTTTTGTCATAAAAGAGACAAAATAAAATGTAATCTTCTATTTACAACTGTATTAAAAAAGCCAAAACCATTGAAAAATGAAATTTAACTTATTAATATAAATGAAAAAATAAAAAGCCAAATGTTAATAACTAAATGGTCAGAGTGTTGTTTTTTAACAATAGAGGCATGATTAAATTGATAGGTATTGACCGAAAGTGCTTAAATTACACATTCGGTCATTAAAGGAGAGAGCTTAACTTACATTTTTGCTATTTGAATAACCAAGCGACGGTTTTTGTCACGGCCTAAAATATTATCATTGGTGTCTACAAATCGTTTTTCACCAAAGCCTTCAGTAACCACTTTAGTTTCATCAACGCCTAAGCCAACCATGTAATCTTTAATAGCCTTAGCACGGGTTCTAGATAAATCGAGGTTATTCCAGCGGCCACCGTAACTATCGGTATAGGATGCAATACTGATTGACTCTATACTTGAGTCGTTTTTTAAATACTCAGCAATTTTATCAAGGCGTTGCTGCGATGACTTAGTTAACTTACTGCTGTTAGATTCGTAGTTCATTATAGTGAACGAAATATCTTCAAAATTGTATGGCAGCAATTCGTCTCGGCATTGTAAAAATGCCCAATACGCTTGCTTAAAGTTAACATTAGACATACCCACGGCAATTTTATCGGCACTATTTTGCCAGTCTTGGTAGTAAAAAGTAGGTTGGTTACCTTTTTCAAGCTCAGTAAGTATTTCCCATGCTGTTTTATTACCTAATTCACCATCAAACTTTTTAAGTAATTTCATATCAGCAATATCACGGGCAGGGCGGCCTGCTCGCCAGCTAGGTGGCACCGCTTTTAAACCAGCTATCGCGTAATTTTCTGGGCGCACCACCATGTCTAAATTAAAAGTGAGATCTTTGTTTTTACTGGCTGATGCTTTAAAAACAGCTTCACCATAGTAGGGAACTTCATGATTTAATTGGCATTGCAAGCGAGTTGTTTTAACCAAGTTCCAGTTTGAATTATCTTGGTTAGCCGTGTACTGGCGCATTGCTGCAGTTGTATTCAAACTATACAGCACACTACTAATGCCTAGGCTAATAAATAACAACTTACACTTCATCGAGAATTCTCCAGTTATCTAGCTCTGCCAAAAAAGTGACAAAAACCGTAAAATATTACGCAACAGCAAATAATTCAGCGTAAACGCTAGGGTCTGTTGACCTTTCAAGGTTAAATTTGCAGCAGCCTGTTTGGTATTTAGGCAAGGCAGAGCCTATGTGGTGTGGTTATTCCCCATAAATAGGCGATAACACAGCATTAATGCCAAACAGGCGCGGCCCTTTGGGTTCTGCCTAGGGGCGATTTACTCTTTGTTGCTCGGTTTTTACTTAGCCCACTAGGTTACAAACCTCGCGCCGCGATTAAACCGCCCCTAGCTTGAACAAATTTTAATCCGCAAAGGTCAACAGACCCTAATTACTAAGCAAGTAACATGCCTATAGTTTAACTGTAATTAATCAATAAATCCCCTAGCCGACAGGCCATCAATTTTGACATAATAGACAGCTAATCCCTATAAACCAAGAATACTATGGCAAATACTGAGCAAACACTTTTCGCGCAACGCTTTCGTGGCTTTTTTCCTGTGGTTATTGATGTTGAAACCGCCGGTTTTAACAAAGAAACCGACGCACTACTAGAAATTGCAGCATCCGTCTTAAAAATGGATGACGAAGGACTGCTTAGTATCGATCATACCGTTCATTTTCATGTGCAACCGTTTGAGGGTGCAAACATTGAACAAGCCGCCATTGAGTTTAATGGGATTGAGCCTTTTTCAGCACTTCGAGGGGCAGTCCCTGAAGAAGAGGCGATTAAAGAAATTTGTAAAGTAGTGCGCAAAGCGCAAAAAGCCGCAGGGTGTCAGCGCTCTGTGGTGGTTGCTCATAATGCCGCTTTTGACCATGGCTTTTTAAATGCCGCTATTGAGCGTAATAACATCAAGCGCACACCATTTCATCCGTTTGTTAGTTTTGATACCACATCACTTGCGGGTTTGGCATTAGGGCAAACAGTATTAGCTAAAGCGTGCCGAGCAGCAGGAATAGAGTTCGATAACAAACAAGCACACTCTGCGTTATACGATACAGAACGCACCGCTGAATTATATTGTTTAATTGTTAATCGTTGGCAGCAACTAGGTGGTTGGCCACTTGCTATAGATGAAACACAACAGAGCGAAGACGAAGCAAGCAACCAAGATTAAGTTCACAATAGTGAATACTTACTTTGTGGGGCTGAGTCAGTCTTAATAAGCGTTATTAAAACGATTGCGTTATTTTACCTTCACTATGAGTGATTAAATGTGGTGGGTAATTACGCGAAAAGCTAATTGATTCTCGTGCAATTTTAAGCTCTACCCCAGGGTGCATAAGCTCATTAACTTTTAAGCGACTGAGCGCTAAAAGCTGCGTCATTTTCTTTCTTAGCAACTGCTTTTGCTGATTGATGCTGGCGCTTCGGTTTGCTATGTGTTCTTCATTCGTTGTTATTTTATTCAAAAATTGCTGACGCTGTGCGCTTGCAACTTGTTTATTAATTCGCTGACGCGCTTGCTGTAGTTCAATTGACTTACTGATTAAAACTTTTTCAAAGTCAGTGATTTGCGCTTGTTTTTGTTTTAGCACATACCATCGCTGTGCGATGCAAACACGGGTTTTAGTTCCTGCTGGTGCGCCCAATTCACCTGTTTCAATGCGCATTGCGTCTATAATATGGCCACCAATAATTTTACCTTTAGGATCTTTTGCGCTGCCCACCCTAATTAAATTTCCAGCACTCAAGTCACAATGTAATGATTGGCGATCTATTAGTAAGTTTTGATCCGTTTTTATGTCACAGTATTGAGAGTAACCAAGCGCAACGGTTCGTTTAGCTAAAATAGAACAGGTAAATGGTTCATCGGCTTCTCGCTTTCTGCCAATTGCACCCTTTACTATTGTGATGGCGCTATCACTTTTGAGCTGCGCCGATTCAACAAAGCCTAAAACAGTAATATCGCCGCTGGCGGTCACGCGCATGCCATCTTTTATATCACCACTGACTATAATACTGCCATCAAATTCAACATGCCCAGTACTTGGATCAATATTGTGAAAACATAAAACATCATCAACACGCATACCACGGGGAAGGGCAACCGGTACGCCAGTACAGTCGGCAATTAATAAGTTGGGGTTGTCAGGCGCAATTTTAGTGCCGTCAAAAGGTTGTAATTTATGCTCTTTGCCAGGGGTTGCAGTTAGCACATCTCCAAACACAGTAAACCCATCAACCCCCGATGTTGCTGGAATGCGCCGCATTAATTCACAACCAGGTTTTACAGTAATAATATCACCTAGGTTTCTCATATCAACTTTACCACCGCCTTTAGCTTGTGGGCTAAGTACGCGGTCTTGCGCTGTGCAGCACAGACGCACAAATTTGGCATCGTTACCCACTTTAGATGCACGACCAAAAGCGACTTCGGCACAATGCGTACTTCCTGGGGGTTGTTCGAACTGTTGCGCCAATAACTGTTCTAATGCATGAGAGCTAATGCCTTTTACAACCCCTGCTTGTGAGAACTCTTCAATCGTTTGTTCCATGCTAAGCAATTTACCGCCCTTGGCAGTAATAAGGGTAGCTTCAACGAGCATATTCTTTTCATCGATGTTTATGGTTAGCTTTGCATCAATGGCTTGAGCAATTACTAAAGAGGGGGCTTCTTCGGTTTTATTTTGAGCAAACAGCTTACCAATATTGCTAGCAATAACCTCACACTCGCAATATTCTGACTGGCCCATTAATTCAATAAGCTGTGTTGCTGTTGAGGCTAAACCTGAAACATGAGGGTGTGAAACTAAAGAGATATACCCCGTTTGCTCATTAAAAGAAAAAACCGACATTTATAAATCCTCTAGGTAATATGTCTGTTATTATTTTTTATAATTTATTAGACCAAGGTCTAGCCTTGCATTTGAGCATAAAGCACCATCATTGTTAAGTAATTGTTTCTTAATTGTCCAATACTTTACATTTACATGTGTGTTTGATGCATGATTAACCAACCAATAAAATAAAACGCCTAAGGTGTTGAGTATTCGTAGGTTACTCGGTTATACTGCTTGGACACTCTGAATGAGTAACCTTATTCAGGGGCTGATTAGGATTCGACGGAATTCAAGAAGCCCGAGGTGCATGTCGAGGTGCGGTTTGCCTCGTAAAAAAGCCGCAATTTAAAGTAATCGCAAACGACGATAACTACTCTCTAGCAGCTTAGGCTGGCTAGCGCTCCTTCCATGTATTCTTGTGGACTGGATTTTGGAGTGTCACCCTAACACCTGATCGCGACGGAAACCCTGGCCGGGGTTGAAGCGTTAAAACTAAGCGGCCTCGCCTTTATCTACCGTGTTTGTCCGGGATTTAAAGGTTAATTAAATGACAATACTAAACATGTAGTACCGACGGTCGAGGCTTTTCGGACGGGGGTTCAAATCCCCCCAGCTCCACCACTTTAAAACCGCTGAAAGCTAGTAAATACGTAGCTTTCAGCGGTTTTTTCACATCTACAACCCTCTATAACACTCTACAAAATACACAAGCTCTACACACCAGTAAATACGGGCTGTTTGGCTTAATTGTATATTTTATGTTTTCAGTGCTTTTTCACAAAAATACACAAAATATACACACAGTTTTTGTGTGATAAACCATTAAATAATTTTATATAACAGCCTTTTATTAGGAGTAGGTAGCACCACTTTAGATAGAATTTCGTACGAGCTAATAAATGGAGGTTTATTGATTGCCACCTCGTCATTAATTTTGATAAGGGTGAGTTTTTGAAAATACTTAAAGTAATTAGGCTAAGAATTTAAAACTCTAATTAATAAAGTAGTTAATTTCAAAACCCAATATTTATCGCTTATAAAGCTTCTTATAATTAAACATTATTAAGATTTGTACAGGAAAGCCATCTCAGCTCACAATTGTTAAGAAGAGAGCAGTTTGAAAAACCTTTACCATGCTTTGAGTGAGATTTTAGCTGCAGCTTAGTAGCTCTTGATGCCACTAAAGCAAACTTCTGCTTGGAGCTGTGAGTTCAACTGGTGAATGCAACGCTATCCTTATTATTAGTTAAAGGAGCGTTTACATGAAACAGAGAAAATCGGTCATTGAGATTAGCTAAATATAATAATTGATTGGCCAAACTGTTCTTTGCTCATATATTCATGGAAATGAGCGGCAAGCGCATATTGTTCTATTTAACTTTACTTAGAAGCCTTAGAAAACTTATTGATAGCAATATCTTAGGTAATTTGTTAAAAGTAGATAAATGAGCGTTAAGTCGACAGAAATATGCGCCATGAGCGCACTAATAAAGTGTTAGCCAACTTCACAATAGGATTACAAATACGCAATGAGAAGTGGTAAGAAAAGTATTCAGACTCCTATCAGCCCAATTGTTATAGCTGATAATAAGTCTTATTGGGCTACACATTTTTATAGTATTTTGAAGTGTATGGACAGCCATAAAAATTTACAGCATTCACCAAGAAGGTTTCAAGAGTTTCCTTTTTGGTCATTAAGTTTACTAAGGGGAAATCTGCCACCTAATTTTTTTGATCAAGTTGAAGTCTACATTAGAAACTGGGGAGTGCAGTACTTCTTTGCTAGCCTATTTAATCAAAAAATAGGAAGCCATATAATAATAGAATTGATTGAAAGGCTCGAAGAGTTATATGGGGTTTGTTTTAATAAAAGTTTAGATCAATTTTCATTTTATGTTTCAGGAAATGATTCTAGTTTAAGCTATAAATTATCGAATAGGTTCACAGAGGTATTCCCATTTAAAAACATGAAAGGTTCTCTATCTGAATTAATTGGTTATTCGGATCTTTGCCTTGTATTGGACAATACTTTAACAGGCTCCTCTGTTGGGATCTTCGGTGAAGTGGAAGGGACTTATGGTAATAAGTTACGAACAGAAAATTACTGGGGGAAAAAGCAAGAGTTTTGCGTATTTGGTGTTGGAGTTGTTGAGGGCGATCAAAAGTTAATTTATTTTGAAGAGTCGCATCATAAAGGAATACCAAGGGTTAATCTAATGTTTGAAAAGTCTCACTTTTTCATTAGTGATTTTTTAGAAGTGCTTAACTGTTTTAAGTTTTTATTCCTTTATGGGCCTACTATAAAGTATCGCTGCCCTGATGATGAGTTTGGTTTTTTTCTAACAGAGATAAAAAAAATGTGGTCTACTCCTATAGAGCAGGTTTTTGTATTTTTGGAAAGATTTATAGATGGTGATGATTTAGTGGGTTATAACGATGGTTCTATATCAATTATCACAGATCTCCAGTCATAATTGGCTAGCATGGTGGTTTAAAGGAATAAAAACAGTGGATTACGTTTCGATTCGCTACGTATTTTAACCCACTATTTTTGTCCGCTTAATGCGACGTTAGTTTGAATCAGTCTATCAAAAGTTGTTTTACCTTCTTAACATCTTAAATATACCTACTAAAAATCAGTGTTAGATAAATAAAAGGAGTTTAAATTGATACATATTTCAAGAGTAAAAATAGTGAATTTCAGAAACTTTCAGAATTTTGAAATTAATACTAATAGGAATATGGTTATTGTAGGGGAAAATAAAGTTGGTAAAAGTAATTTTCTTTTTGCTCTTAGACTGATACTTGATCCTTCTTTGTCAGAATTAGAACGATTTCTAGATATTGATGATTTTTGGGACGGTTTAGGTGTCAATAAAATTGGAAGCACAATTAAAATATCAATAGATATTGATAATATTAATAGCTCTGAAACGATGTTATCGGTGTTAGCCGATGGGCTAGTTAATGTTGCAACTCATACTGCAAGAATAACTTATGAATTTAAACCTCGTGATGGCGTCGAAAACCATACGATTAATGACTACGAATACAATACTTATCTTGGAAATAATACCGAAAATATTATTCCTCGTAGCTTTCGACGATGCTTACAAATGGAGCTTTTTCATGCATTAAGAGATTGTGAAAGAGAGCTAAAAAATAGTAATCGTTCGCCAATAAGAGCTTTTTTAGATGATGTTAGTGAGAACTTAACTGAACAACAAAAGGTTTCAATAGCAGCTGGATTTGAACAAACACAAGGAGCACTTGATGGCGTTCCTAGTATCGATAATATAGCTGTTAATATTAACAATATGCTTGAAACTATTGTTGGTACTAATCACGTTACACAGGTTAGTTTGAAGTTAGCACCACAGGACATAAGTAAACTGGTTAGGTCATTACAATTATTGATAGATGCTGGACTTAGAACAATAAGTCAGGCTAGTACTGGCAGCTCAAATATACTATTTTTGACTCTAAAGCTGCTTCAGTTGCAGCATTCGATACAACAAGGTGAACAAGAGTTTACTTTTTTAGCAATAGAAGAACCTGAAGCGCACTTGCATCCTCATATTCAAAGGCTACTATTTGATTATTTCTACAACTCTGAAGCCAACCTGAATACTATATTAACAACACACTCCCCACATATCGCTAGTTCCGCACCGTTGCAATCATTGATTGTGTTTAAAGAACATGTGATAGGTGCCCTTAGTTCAACTGCGGGCTACTCTTTAACAAATTCAAATCTAAGTCCAAATGATATTGAAGATATGAGTAGATATTTAACTGTAACAAGAGGAGAAATGCTTTTTGCCCGAGGAGTTATTTTAGTTGAAGGAGATGCAGAAGAGTTTTTAATACCTGAATTAGCAAATAAGCTTGGTTATGAACTAGATAAAAAAGGCATTTCAATATGTTCAGTTGCAGGCACTAACTTTGCTCCATATGTGAAGTTTTTAAAATGTATCGGTACACCATTTACGATTATTACAGATCGAGACCCTTTAAGTCTACCTGTCCCTTTGGGGATAACAAGAATTGATAAGCTTCTAGAATTGATTGTTCCTGCATATGTTGCAGGTGTAAACCCCGAAGCAACGATCATTTTAGCAGGTCAGGCTCAAGGTATTTTCACTAATGATCAGACTCTGGAAACTGAATTAATTAACTCTCCAGTCTTAAAAACTATCGTATGCGATATTTTGTTAGAAGAGCATGGAGAGAGGCAACGTGTCGGACCAATTATTGAAGGTTGGAGGAATAATCAAACGCCTGTAGATATGCCAGCGTTACTAAGGTACATACAAGAAATTGGTAAAGGGCGTTTTGCTAAGAGGTTGAGTAACAGGCTCCCTGATGGACAGTGCCCTCAATATATTATTTCGTCTTTTGAGTATATTATCCATGCAACGTAACGTAGCTAGTTTTTATAAAACCGAAGCTCTTCAATTAAATGAGTTTGGTCAAAAGGCTGCTTATGATTCGAATACTAACTGTGCCGTTATTGCCGGACCAGGAAGTGGTAAGACCAAAACTTTAGTCTTAAAGGTCGCTAAAATCCTTGATGAAGAGATTAATGATTATCAAAAGGTTGCATGCATAACATATAGTCGGCAGTGTTGTAGGGAACTACAACAGAGGTTTAAAAAAATTGGTATATCTTTAAATGAAAATTTATACGTCGGGACGGTTCACAGCTTTTGTTTAAGTCAAATCGTATCTCCATTAGCACACCTAGTTGAGTCTGAATTACCCGCTACATATTCAATTGCCAATGAAAAACAACGAAACGACAGTTTTGAATCCGCTAAAAGCCGTATAGGTGAGGCGGCAAAATATTGCAGCTTCGCAACTATGACAAACTATAGGATGTCCTATCTTGAGAGGGATGAGTCTTTTAATAGCAATGATATTTTGTATGCTAATTTAGTCACAAACTATGAGCGATTTCTTCGGAGTAATAGCTTAGTAGACTTTGATGATCTAATTTTAATCACTCGAAAGATGATAAAAGATTATGCGTGGATAAGGGATATTCTGAAAGCAAAATTTCCAATTATTGTCATAGATGAGTATCAGGATTTAGGAAAGCCATTACATGAAATCGTATTGTTATTAGTTGAACATGGCGTAAAAGTAATAGCAGTGGGCGATGTTGATCAATCTATTTATGGATTTACAGGGGCGCACCCTGAATTACTTTTAAGCCTAAGTGAACGCAGTGATTTTGAAAAAGTAGAAATGAAGCTTAACTATCGTTCCGCTCAAAATATAGTTAATCTTTCGGATGGATTCGTTGGTGCTAATAAAGGAGTGGTTGCACATAACCAAAATAGAGTTGCAACTATTGATTACCATTTATGTCCTAATGGACTAGAAGAGCAAGTTGATGAGGCTCTGAAAAAGGCGTTAGCTTGCGTAGATTTGTTAGAAAGTAGAACACTTAGTGACGTCGCAATATTATACCCAGATGCTAAAACAGGCGATATAGTTGCACAAAAAGCAACAGACAGAGGGTTGTTTTACAGTCGAATAGATAATAACGCACCATACAGAAAAAACCCAATGACAAACTTCATTGAAGACTGCGCGTCTTGGATTACATTTGACTGGAAGGAACAAGGTAAAAGTATTTACTTAAACGACCTAATAAAGTCTTTTACTGTCCTTACTCGTAACTTTATTGAAGATATTGATTCAGCTGTTCTAAATTTTGTCAAATTCTTATGGAGCTCTAAAAACATATCACACTTGATAACAGCTGAAGCCTTTGTCAGCAACTTGATTACTGAACATTTTTCTGTATTCATCGATGAGCCTAAAACAAAGGATGATTTTTCTGAAGTTTTGAAAATGCAAAGTTCATTAAAAGATGACGGGGCTCTACATAATATAAATCTACAGATGCTTGGTGATAATAGGGACAAATCAAACAAACTGAATCTTATAACATATCACTCTAGCAAAGGCTGTGAATATGACGTTGTTATCGCTATAGGTTTAGATAATGGGGTATTTCCTAGATTGGTTTATGACTTTACATCATACCAATGGTGTTGGCCTGCTGATAAAGAGTTGCAAGAAAAGAGGCGATTGTTCTTTGTAGCTTTAACAAGAGCTAAATATGATGTTCATTTTTTTAAATCAGAATATTTCTTAACAAGTAAAGGTGCTAAAAAATATTACGGGCAAAGTGTTTTTTTAGATGAGTTAGATACAAAACTAAATTCTCAAGAGTATCAACATTTGACTAGTGAGTGAAAATCAAACAGACAAGTCGTTTAAAAGGACAATTAAAAACTTGGGAGCTTTTCGTTCCGCTCAATTTTAGCCCACAATTTCCAACCTGTTAATCGAACGTTGAGGCTGTAGAATTACTCTTTTTAAAGAAAACCAGCCCGTTCTATGGGTTCCAAAATGCATTACCTAATACTTTAAAAACGCTTAGAGTTAATCACAGGAGCTCGTTTTTTAATTGAATTTGGCTGTTGGAGTTATTCTACAGTCTCGTTACCACCGTCCGCTCATGGCACTTTCCAGAAGTTTGACTTGGGCTAAATAGCAGGGGAGGGTTAGCTGAGTAGAATGCGTATCAAGCCCATACCCCCCCTTCAACAGTATTTAACTAAGCATTATGCTCTCTTTCATACTCATCGATAAAATTACCATAATGCTGATAGAGTGTATTGGGTGAAGAGTGCCCCATGAGCTTCGATATCTTCCAGTGGTTTACTCCCTCAGAAATTAACTTAGATGCAAACGTGTGTCTCATCTGGTAGGGGTAGCGGTATTTTACGCCGCATGAGTCTAGTAAGCTTTTCCATCTGTGCTTTCTAAACGAATCTTGGTTCCAAACTCTTTGCTGAGAATTTAAAAACAAGTATTCAGAGTCGTGTTTTTTCATTTCTAAAGCTAATAAATCACAAACATCTTCTGAAATAGGAATATTTCTTCGGCCAGCTTTTGTCTTAGTGCCTTTTACAGCACCGTCAACAATTGCATCGAAAATAGATATCTGTTTTGTTTTTAAACATACATCAGTTTTTTTTAGAGCAACCCATTCACTAGAGCGAATGCCTGTATTGAATACCAGGCTCACAATTGCTCGTATTGTCCCTGATGATTTATGTATTATCTTTGCTTTTTCTTGAGGTGTGAATGGATACACATCTTTATGTGCTCCTCTTGAATCTATGTTGTTTATTTTAGGTAAATACTCTTCTATTTGCGTATTCTCATGACTTTGATCACCGATTCTCATCAGCTTTGATCGCTTGATTTATCATTTTGTAGAGCCATTTTTAAATTAACTTAACTGATCATCATCAGTCAATTCATTTAACTGTTTTCGTATCGATTCTCCTTTTAAATTCAACTTAATTGCACCATGAATCAGCCTATCTAAAATAGCATCAGCGTGCGTTGATTCGCCGATCATTTGGTGCCAATTTTCCTGTGGTAACTGACTAATGATGATGTGTGATTTATAACCATATCTAGCATCGACTAATTCAAGTAAGTCGCTTCGTTGCTGAGCACTGAGTGGCTCTAGCCCCCAATCGTCTAAAATAAGTAAGTCGTATTTAATGAGTTTACCCAATAATTTTCGATAACTGCCATCGGCCTGTGCTAGAAATAGACTTTCAAGTAATTCTTTTAATCGAATATAGAAGACACTTTTTCCTTGTAAACAGTGCTCGTGACCCAAGGCACACGCGAGGTAGGTTTTGCCACAGCCTGTGGCGCCTGTAATTAATATATTCTGATGTAAACCCAGCCAGGTGCTTTGGCTGAGGCTGCGTATTTGTGCTTTATCTAGATTGCGCTTCGGCGAGTAAATGAGTTGATTTAACTGACCCGGTACGCGGAATTTTGCTTGTCGCACCAGTCGCTCTATTTTTCTTTGGTCACGCGTATCAATTTCATGTGTTAGCAATAAACTGACGCGCTCTATAAAGCTTTGTTCTTGATATAGGTTTGGCTGTTCAAGCTGCTGCTTGAGTGCTTGCTTTATACCCGATAACTTGAGCAATTGAAGTTGCTGATTAATTGTTTCTATCATGTTTACATTCCTTAATGGTAGTAATCTGTGCCACGTATGTTGCTGTGTGTAATTGGCTTTTCTGGCTCTGTTTGGAGTGTGGGTAATGGTTGTTGGTCTAACCCTTTTTGCAGCATTTGCTTAATAGATCTGTGTGTGGTCGTATTCATGCAAATTGCTCGGTAACATGCTCGCTCGAGGCGTTCTTTTGAATACGTTTTAGCTAAACTTAATACCCCTAAACAGGTGCGATAAGCTTGCTCTGGATGACGTTTGCTATTAAGCAATAATTCAACGACTTGATGAGTATAATCACCGATACTCAATGCCCATGAGCGTAAATTTATCGGTGACTGCTCATGCTGTTTTTGATGCGCCTTTGGCATATGATGTGTCTGTGTCGTATGTCCGCCTAAACGGTTTGAGCGAGGATGCTGTGCTATTAAAGTGCCGTCATAATAAAGCTGCACGAGTTGATTGGATATGTGTGCGCGTAATTGTTTTTTAACCCACAGATAAGGCACGCTGTAGTAATGTTTTTCTATTTCAACATGGTAATCAATATGCACACGTACTGTTTTGATTTGTGTATATTGATAGGGCTTTTCAGGCAATGGCTTTAATGCGTTTTTATCCACCATATCAAATAGCTGTTTGCGTGATTGTTGATATTGCTTCATCACCTTATTGTTCATCATATCCAGTAGCTTTGCTATTTCATGATTGAGTTGCGCTAAGCTGTGGAAGGTTTGGTTACGTAAGCGTGCCATGATCCAACGCTCAACAATTTGTACGCCGACTTCAGCCTTCGATTTATCTTTGGGTTTATAAGGTCTAGCCGGAATGACAGCAACGTTAAAGTACTCGGCTAACTGGTGGTACGTCGGATTTAAATCAGGCTCGTAGCGACAGGTTTTACTGACAGCACTTCTGAGATTATCGGGAATAACAACGTCAGGAACGCCGCCTAAAAATTCAAAGCAACGCGCATGACTCATTACCCAATCTTCAAGTTGCTGACTATACGTTGCTTCAGCATAGGTATAATTTGATGCACCTAGTACAGCAACGAATATCTGAGCAGTGCGCTTTTCTTGTGTCGTCGGACAAGTAATGGTAATTGTGGGGCCACAATAATCCACAAACAGCTTTTCACCCCCTTTATGCTGCTGACGCATTGAGAGTCGCTGGGTACCTAACCATTGTTTATAAGCTCGGCAGAAGTGACTGTAGCTGTAATAAGGCTCACCCACTTTTTCAAGTAACTCATCAAATACGAGCTGTAATGTTAGGTGTTTATGTTGTTTTAAGTCTTTATTGATATTTAACCAGTCAGGCGTTGGGTGTCTTTTTTTACGCGTTGAGAAGCGCTTGAGTTTGGTGTTGAAAAATGTATTTTGCTGTTTATCCTCTGGTATTGGCCATTGATTTAAGCCTAACTCATTGGCCTTTTTAAGGTAATTAGCCACAGTACCAGGTGAAATATTTAAACTTCTGGCAATCTCTCGATGGGATAATTGTGCTGAGTACTTCAGCCGTAAAATGGAATGTAATTTACTCATAGATATAGGTCTTGTTGTCATTGTTGTTATCCTCATCAAACGATTCAGATAACGGTTTAACACACCTACAAAAATGATAAAACGTGAACTCGGTTACGAGTGGTATTAAGCTTTGATCGGCAAAATCATTAAGAGCATAAATGTGATCATTTACAAGTGATTTTAGTGATCAAAGCTTAATGAGAATAAGCGATCAAAGTTAATGCAATTGGGTGATCAAAGCTGGAGAGAATATGCA
>NZ_AUTH01000083.1:0-43547 GCF_000497975.1 Pseudoalteromonas sp. TB41
CAGACGGCCATATCGCCGACGCGGGCGGCGGGCATGCCGCCGATAATCACATTGGTCGAACCCTGTACAATTGGGCCGCCCACATGGGGCACCGGGCCGGGTTCAACTTTGGGACAGACGTGCATATCGCCCAATCGGGCAGCGGGTTTACTCATGAAACATTCCTTGTCATTTGAAAGGGCAGGATTATACCGGAATTATCAGGCTGCGAGGCCATAACATTTTAATAGTGCGCTCATCGCGCATATTTCTGCCGACTAAACACTCATTTTTCTGCATGATATAGTTTTAACAAATAACCTAATGTATTACTATGACTAATTTTTCTAGAATTTTAAGTAAAGTTTAATAGAGCAATAATGCGCGCGTCGCTCATTTTCATGAATATATGCGCAAAGAACAGCTTAACCAATCAATTAACGACGATATTTAGCCACTTTCAATGACCGGTTATCGCTCTGAAGAGCCATGCGGATAATATTTAAATCATATAACTACAAAACGTTACTTCTCGGTCATTTTAGTTTAAACCGATTTACTCATAAACAGGCTATACGGATCTAGTTCATAATTCCCAAACGGTTCACACTCTTTAAAACCAAATTGGACGTAGAGCTTTTGTGCGGGCAAAAATGCCTCTGCTGTTCCAGTTTCTAAGCTTATTGTTTTGTAACCTCGCAGTGCTGCTTGCTTAATAATATGCGTGAGTAACTTAGCCGCCATGCCTTGGCATAAATAGTTACTTGAGGTACGCATTGATTTAATTTCGCCATGAGTTGTATTGAGCGCTTTTTAATGCACCTACACCC
The DNA here is from genome assembly GCF_000497975.1 of Pseudoalteromonas sp. TB41. Taxonomy (NCBI): domain Bacteria; kingdom Pseudomonadati; phylum Pseudomonadota; class Gammaproteobacteria; order Alteromonadales; family Pseudoalteromonadaceae; genus Pseudoalteromonas; species Pseudoalteromonas sp. TB41. The sequence goes on from NZ_AUTH01000083.1 coordinate 810, forward strand.
GCTAAATTATTATCAATCCATAAGCTATAAAATGTTATGTTGGGCTGAGTGAGTTTACTCACATCAAGTGCATGTACACTCTCAACAGGTGAGTGCTTTAGCATATCGTTATGATGCGCTTGTAGTAACTTTATAACGTGTGGGTTTGAAAGCTCGCCTGTTCTTATTTCCATTTTCAACTCATTTTTCCGTGTATTAATATTTAATATAAAGCGCTAATAACCTTATATTTAACTCATCATGACTAGAAGCTAAAACGCTACCGACTGATTTCGAGTGTTCTAAGCCCCCTATTCGCATCTCAAACTTTTGATTATCAAAACTATCAATAAAAATATGTACTTCTTTATCCTCATCATAAAATGATGCGAAGTTGTCTGTAATGAGCATATTAAATATCATAGTTTCTTCCTTGTAGATTAAACATAAGATAATGATTACCTAGGACAATTTAAAGTTACAAGGTTTATAACGAAAGGTTGTTATAAATTTTAAAATATTGATAAAAAATATTCTTTCTCGAAACCCCTTTAAGTGAAGAAATAAGAGGAAATAAGAACTCCTTACTATCTAGTATTTCTATTTTCCATTTAGTATCGCCAATAAAATGAAAAGTTAACGTGTTCGAGTTTTGAATATTATAATTTCGAAAAGATCCCGTTGAATACATACTACCAATCGTAGCTGAATCAACAATATCAAGGCGCTCATTCAAGAGATGGATATGAAGCATATCCTCGTAAGGAGTGTCATCAGTCATAAAGACAAGGAATTTACAACCTGCTTTAATACAAAGCTCCAAATAAGTACCATCAACAACTTTATCTGTTTGCGTATTATTTAAAAAGATAAAGCTCTGTTCTGAAGACTTAGGGATTGTCTTAAATACTTGGCTTTCAAGTATGATCATCTTTTTCACCTAGCTATTACTTTTGACAGGCCAATTCTCGCCCACCGTAGGCTATCGTGGTCCACACTAGCCGGTATTTATGCAGAGATCGTTTGGTTTGTACCTTTCACCTCGAACCTCGAACCTCGAATATAAAATTACATCAACTTCCAAACCACAAACGCCATAGCAAAACCAACCAAGTACACCAAGCCTAACCAGGTTAAGCCACGCAAAAGTAGACTGTGTTTAATCGCAGGCTCTGAGCGAACTAGGCTGAAGTTAAGCCATGCAAAAACCGGTGTGGTTACAAACGCAAGCGTCATGGCAAAGGTAAGCATGGGCCCAAGAGCTGATTTAAAAAATAAGATCACCGCCATACCGGCCAATGCTTGTAATATAAGCCACGTATTTAAGCTATGTTTTGATTGCTTAAAACCAAGAAGTTTATGCGATTCGTTAAGTGTGCGGGCGTAACCGTCAAGCACGGTGAGTGTGGTGCCAAACATACACAAAAACGCGATGGCAGATACCAAAGGCCTTGCCCACTCGCCAATAGTCAATGCGTACATATCAATCAGCTGTTTAGCAAAGGCTACACCGCCAAGCTCTATATTACTGCTTTGCCCATATTGCACTAACGCACCTAAACTAAAAAATACCAGCGCAAGCCCGGCGGTTAACCAATAACCTACATTAAAGTCGAATAAGCCTTGGCTTTTAGTCACACTTTGCTGAGCTTGTTTTTCTTTAAGCCACAACGAGCTCAGAGCCGAAATTTCAATAGGCGCTGGCATCCAGCCCATTAAGGCAACCATAAAGCCTAACATGGCAAGTTCATATGGTGAGGGGCCAACATAGTTTACAGGAGCTACAGGGCCGTTATTTATAGCAATAACTAATGCAGTTATGGTTGCTATAGTAAGTAGCCCCATAATAGCTTTTGCAACATTATCGAGTGCTTTAAAGTGCCCTAGTAATAATATAATTAAACACGCAGCCAATATTAACCAGCACAATAAGGTAACGGGAATACTAATCGGTAATGCGTAGTGTAATAAGCTCGCAGTAAGCAACAATACGCCCGCGGTATTTACCACCGCGGCAATAATATTCAATACAATAAAACTGTAAAAATAGCCAGGCCCTTGGTTTTTATACCCTTCGACTAAACTATTTTTAGTAGCGAGTGTGTATTCCATACCAAAACGAAAAAACGGGTACTTTAAAACGTTAACCACCACAATAAGCCAAAATAGCTGCCAGCCAAATAATGCGCCAGCTTGAGTCGATGCAACTAAGTGTGAGCCACCAATGGCAGCGGTAGCCATTAAAATACCTGGGCCGAGCGCTCCTAACCGAGACTTCCATGTGCTTTGTGTGTACTGCATTAACTTCTCAAATTTGGTGTGTTATGTGCTTTTATTATTAATTTTAATCATTAATAAACTGTGTGAATGCATAATTTACCTAATTTACAGACAATAAAAAAGAGCCCTTAGGCTCTTTTTAAAAATAACACATTGTTAGTTATTAATTTAAATCCATCTCTTGGATGATTTCATGTGCTATTTCAGGTGTGGTACTTACAGGCTTTTCATGTAAGTTCGCTTTTATTTGCCCTTTACGATGCTTTAGTGCGGCATCGAGTTTTTTAGCTGCGCTGGAAATGGCTGGGTACATAACCTCGTTTTCCCCTTTAACCGATATACGCGCACCTTCATAATTTGTGCTAATTTCTGCTTGGAACTTATGATGCTCTTTTGAAAGAATAATATCTAGAGATATCAATGATGGAAAATGGCTCGCGACTTTTGAGAACTTTTCGTTAATGTGTTCTTTAATAGAATCAGTAACGTCAACATGGTGACCAGAAAGATTAATTTTCATAGGGTATCCTTTTATTTGTTACCTCATAGTTAGTATTGGGGGCTAAACGAATTAACACAAGAGAAAAAATGAAAATTACGCAATTATTTATTACCCCACCTGATTTAGATCATTCATTTAGCATTAAGTATGCAAAAAGCCGCTTTAAAGCGGCCTTTAGAGGTGTTGAAAATTTAATCAACCAACAAATTAATCGGTGTATGAACAACAATAATCTGCAAAATCACTTACTTTTACATGAAAGCTCACATTAGCATCAACATTAAATGACTCGCCCGCATTAAATGTTTTCCACTGTGTTTCACCAGGTAGTAATACATCCCACTGCCCTGCTAACAACTCCATGCACTCTTTTTGGTTAGTATTAAACTCAAATTCACCGGGTTGCATAAAACCCAAGGTTTTCGCCTCACCGTTACCTAAAAGTACAGTACGGCTTGATACTTTGCCATCAAAATACACATTGGCTTTTTTAACCACACTAACGTTATCGAACTTTGGCATGTTAACTCCTGTTGTTAATTTATAATTTTGTTACCCCCACAGTGCCTGATACATAAAAACCTTGCAAGTTAAGTGCTGTGAAAATTACTCATTTAGAAGCCAAAAGATTAAAAATGAACGACTTTATAGAGAGATATGCTTCGAGCAATGGGCTGCGAGTTTCGAACAGATCTTTTAGTAATTTATGCATAAAGAGGGCGATGAGACGCTTCGCTTTAGAGGCAGTAATCAAACAGCTAAACTAATTTTTTAATTTGGTTTTTGTATTGCCTCATTTTCTTCTCATTCGCTTCTCTGTGTTCAAATAAATTTTTAATAATTTGTGCACAAAGAGGGCGATGAGACGCTATGCTTTAGAGGAAGTGATAAAAGTACAACTCATAAAAAAGCCCGCCCTGTTTTACGCAGGGTGGACTTTTTAACTTTTAAAAGCCATAAAAACGCTTCGATTACGTTAAGCATTCTTAGAATTATCAGTAATTAAATTATCGCGATCGGGGGGTAAATTACTGAGTTTAATTGATTCCATGATTCGCTGCTGTGATTCAAGCGCATGCTTAGCCCATTTTTTATGCTTATCAGAGCGATCAACACGGTGATTAAATTCAACCTCTAAAAATGCATGCTCGCTTAATGGTAAACAATAAAAGTCTTGGCGAGAATGCTTATTACTTTTCTTTATTTGATAAAACACCCATTGGCGATCATTAATAATTACTCCTTTAGCTGCCGGCAGTGGCGGATAACCATAAGATTCAACGCGCCCTAAAATTTCCTTTTTCAGTGCTTCGCCTTCCCATGGGTTTGCTCTTTTATTCGACTCTAGCTTAGTATCATTTTGAAGCTTAGTGTTATAACCATCTGACCCCCAATGATAATTATCATACTCATCAATTACAAAGCGTCTTAATTGCATAGTATCAAGAACATTGATTTTATTGGTTTGTTTAATACGCAGTTGGCAACTAAACATGCCATACTCACTGCTTAGTAAATAACTTACTGGAGGCAAATACATCCAGTTTTCAGTGAGCATATGCACGTATTCATGGTGTAAATAGTTTTTTTTATGCTGGTTAAACCAGCTGGTTGAATTATAAGGAAACGAGACATCAATGGTAGACGGCACTGCTGAGACGTTGCTATCAGGCACATCGAGTGTTATCAGCTTGTCTTCTAGAATAAGACGGTGGTGGATGCAATTTTCAAAATTAGGGCCTCCTACAAAACCACGGTAAAAAGCTTTGGTTAAATTAATCATTCTTAGAATTATCTGCAATCAAATTATCGTGATCTGGGGGTAAATCACTGAGTTTAATTGATTCCATAATTCGCTGTTGTGATTCAAGTGCATGCTTAGCCCATTTTTTATGCTTATCTGAGCGGTCAACACGATGATTAAACTTTACCTCTAAAAAAGCATGCTCACATAATGGCAAACAATAAAAGTCGTGGCGAGAAAGAACATTACCTCTGCACTCTTGGTAAAACACCCACTGGTAATTATTAATAATTACCTCTTTAGCCGCAGGCAATGGCGGCTGACCATAAACTTCAATACGACCTAAAATTTCTTCTTCTAAAGCTTCCCCCTGCCAAGGGTTTGCTCTTTTACTCGACTCTAAGGTAGTACTATTTTTAATTCTAGTGTTTTTTCCATCTGGGGCCCAATGAAAATCATCGTACTCATCAATTACAAAATGTTTTAATTGGCTGATATCAAGCACATTGATTTTATTGGTTTGTTTAATCCTTAGTTGGCAACTGAGCATGCCATACTCACTACTTGGTAAATAACTTATTGGTGGCAAATACATCCAGTTTTCAGTGAGCATATGCACGTATTCATGGTGTAAATAGTTTTTTTTATGTTGGTTAAACCAGCTAGTTGAATTATAGGAAAACGACACATCAATGGTAGATGGTACAGCTGCGACATTGCTATCCGGCACATCGAGAGTGAGTAGCTTATCTTCTAGAATAAGACGATGGTGGATGCAATTTTCAAAACTAGGCCCGCCAATAAAACCACGATAAAACGCCTTAGCTAAATTAATCACTCTTAGAATTATCAGTGATTAAATTATCGTGATCGGGAGGTAAATCACTGAGTTTAATTGATTCCATAATTCGCTGCTGTGATTCGAGCGCATGCTTAGCCCATTTTTTATGCTTATCTGAGCGGTCAACACGATGATTAAACTTTACTTCTAAAAAAGCATGCTCACTTAATGGTAAACAATAAAAATCGTGGCGAGAGAGGCTATTATTTCTTTTTACTTGGTAAAACACCCACTGGCGATTATTAAGTATAACTTCTTTGGCCGCTGGTAGTGGTGGATATCCTCGAGTCTCAATACGTCCTAAAATTTCTTCCTCTAACTCATCAGGCTCAAAAGGGACGGCCATTTTACTTGATTCTAATGTAGTATCTTTTTTAATTTCGGTATTTCTGCCATCAGGTCCCCAATGAAAGTCATCGTACTCATCAATTACAAAATGTTTTAATTGGCTGATATCAAGCACATTGATTTTATTGGTTTGTTTAATCCGTAATTGGCAACTGAGCATGCCATACTCACTACTGGGCAAATAACTAACTGGTGGCAAATACATCCAGTTTTCAGTGAGCATATGCACGTATTCATGATATAAATAATCTTCCTTATGCTGGTTGAACCAGCTGGTTGAATTATACGGAAATGAGATATCAATAGTAGACGGTACAGCTGCGACATTGCTATCTGGCACACCGAGAGTGAGTAGTTTGTCTTCTAAAATAAAGCGATAGTGGATGCAATTTTCAAAATTGGGCCCACCGACAAAGCCACGGTAATAAGCCTTGGCTAATTTAATCATTCTTAGAATTATCAGTAATTAAATTATCGTGATCGGGGGGTAAATTACTGAGTTTAATTGATTCCATGATTCGCTGCTGTGATTCAAGTGCATGTTTAGCCCATTTTTTATGCTTATCTGAGCGGTCAACACGATGATTAAATTCAACCTCTAAAAATGCATGCTCACTTAATGGTAAACAATAAAAATCTTGGCGAGAGCGTCTATTACTTTTTTTTACCTGGTAAAACACCCACTGGCGATTATTAATCACAACCTCTTTAGCGGCAGGTAATGGCGGCTTTCCATAAGATTCAATACGACCTAAAATTTCTTCTTCTAACTCATCTGGCTCAAAGGGGACGGCCATTTTACTTGATTCTAAAGTGGTATCATTTTTAATCTTAGTGTTTTTTCCATCAGGGGCCCAATGGAAGTTATCGTATGATTCAATTACAAAATGCTTGAGTTGCACGGTATCCAGTACATTGATTTCATTAGATTGTTTAATCCTTAGTTGGCAACTAAGCATGCCATACTCACTGCTTGGCAGATAACTTATTGGTGGCAAGTACATCCAATTTTCTGTAAGCATATGCACATATACGTGATGGAAATAATCTTCCTTGTGCTGATTAAACCAACTTTTTGAATTATAGGGAAACGACACGTCAATGGTAGACGGTACAGCAGCAACATTACTGCTAGGCATATCGAGAGTGAGTAGCTTTTCTTCTAGAATAAGACGGTGGTGAATACAGTTGTCGAAGCTGGGCCCGCCAATAAAACCACGGTAAAAAGTCTTGGCTAATTTGATCATAATCGCGCATCCGTTGGCGGTAGAGTTTTAATAAACTTTCTTACTATATCGGCCTTATCGTTATAGCCTAGCAGTTGCAATTGGTCTGCATAGGTTACTAGACCTAAAAATGGCAAAGTGTGTGGGCTTGCACCTGCATCGCCTCCTTTAACAAAACCTCTGAATTTCATCGAACGCACAAAACTACTTGAAGATAAGTCATTACACCCCGCTAGATTAGGCACTAAATCATAAGGGTTATTACGCACAGCAATAATTTTTAGCCCCGTACTTTGGGCAATGCGCTTTAAACGATCGACATTTGAGCCTGAACCATGCACGGCGAGTTGCTGGCCCTTAAGTGGCTTACCATAGTGAATACGATAATGCTCTAATGCAGCGCAAAAAATGATTGCCCCTTGACTGTGAGCTAGCCATTTTACTTGTTTACCTTGCTGATTATTTTGTGCCAGCACGGCTGCTAAATGCTGAGCATTGTGGGATTTAGTGCCCGAGCGTCTGTCAAAGGCGCACTCCACTAAATCCAATTTTGGCCTATCTGTTGGGTTATGAAATAACGTATAAGCCTTTATTCCGTCCCCCTCGTAAGCTCTGTCAAGATGGGTGCCCATTAACCATGTGGCTTTGGTAAGCTCATTTTGCATACCGTTAACCGCCGCATGCTGTGTGTTAATTCGTGTAGTAGGAGTAACATCTTCATCCCACGCTCCTTGTATTTTCCTTATCTCTTTTCTATCCATTGATTTATCGTAGCTATGGTTGCTAAGCCTTTGAACCTCATAAAGCATGGTGCGCTCAGCTGAAAAAACATCTTTAGTTCCTTGTAGCTGCTTATCAAATAATACATCTGTTATTGAGATGAAATTAGACTCCAAACTATAACGTATTAAAAAATGGTAATTACGGAACGGGTACTTTGTTCGCCACAAACGGCGCAGCGGGTTACGGCTATGCTTAATTGAGTTTGTGGCATTAGGGTTCGCGCATATTTGAATGATATCGGCACTGACCATTTTTAAATCATAGTCATTGAGCTGCGATAGCATAGCGAGAGCTTGGCAAGTAAATTTAACTTTATTAAATGGAAAATTAACGGGGAGATTAACACCAAAATCACGACAACTTAGCGCGTCAAGAGGGATTACAGAATGGGCATTAATGGTTTTATTGAGTTTAGACCAAGACATATTTCTTCCTTGTAAATGAGTCTGTGCCTGAAATGATACTGCAAACTAATTTTTAGAGCAAAAATAATTTTATGCTGTATTTGCCTTTATTTGGACATTTTTCGGTCTTAGTAAACATTTAAAATAGCTATTTATAGTAACAACTTGATTGTTTTAATGCTCTCCTAAAGTAGGACCTAAACTGCAGATTGCGGCACAAGTCCCCCCCATAGGGTTACGCTTTGCTCTAACCAACATACAAAAAAGCCCGCCCTGCTATACACAGGGCGGGCTTTTAAAACACTAAAGTAATTAATTAAAACAATGCGTTTGCTTTGTTAACTACATTTTCTACCGTAAAGCCGAAGAACTCAAATAGCTCGTTTGCCGGTGCCGACTCACCAAAGGTGGTCATACCGACTACGGCGCCATTTAGGCCTACATACTTGTACCAGTAATCAGCAATACCCGCTTCAATCGCTACGCGACGTGAAACGCTTGCTGGTAATACGCTTTCTTTGTACTCAGGCGATTGGTCTTCAAACGCATCAGTACATGGCATAGATACAACACGTACCTTTTTACCCTGCCCACGTAGCTCTTTCGCAGAGTCTTGCGCTAGCTGTACTTCAGAACCCGTTGCAATCAAAATAAGCTCTGGATTGCCGTCACAACTTAAGATGTAACCACCCTTTTTAACGTCGCTTAATTGCTGGGCATCACGAGCTTGTTGCTCTAAGCCTTGGCGAGTAAAGATTAATGATGTAGGACCGTCTTTACGTTCAATAGCTTGTTGCCATGCAATTGCCGACTCAACTTGGTCACATGGGCGCCAGTTGTAAAGGTTAGGCGTTAAACGCATGCTGGCAATTTGCTCTACTGGTTGGTGAGTTGGACCATCTTCACCTAAACCAATTGAATCGTGCGTGTATACAAAAATGCTTGGTTGCTTCATTAATGCAGCCATACGAACCGCGTTACGTGCGTATTCCATAAACATTAAGAACGTTGCACCGTAAGGGATAAAGCCTTTATGAAGTGCAATACCATTCATAATTGCCGACATACCAAACTCACGCACACCGTAGTAAACGTAGTTACCACTTGCATCGTCTGCCGTTAAGCCTTTAGAGCCATCCCAAATTGTTAAGTTTGAACCTGCTAAATCGGCAGAGCCACCCATAAACTCAGGTAGTAACGGACCAAACGCGTTTAATGCATTTTGCGACGCTTTACGTGATGCTGGGTTTGCTGGATTTGCTTGCAGCTCTTCAATGTACGCTTGTGATTTTTCAGCCCAGTCAGCTGGTAATTCTGAATGTGTACGGCGTTTGTATTCTGCTGCTAGCTCTGGGTATGCTTTTTCATATGCGGCAAATTTTTCGTCCCAGCTTGCTTCAAGCTGTTGGCCTTTTTCTTTGTTATCCCACTGTGCATAAATATCTTCAGGGATTTCAAATGCATCGCCCGTCCAACCTAAAAACTCGCGAGACGCTTTAATTTCGTCATCACCTAGTGGTGCACCGTGACAATCGTGGCTACCTGATTTATTAGGTGAGCCGTAACCAATAATAGTTTTACAACAAATGAGTGTTGGCTTATCAGTCACGCTTTTAGCTTCTGCAATTGCTGTACTTACTGCATCGCTATCATGGCCATCAACGTCACTAATTACATGCCAGCCGTATGCTTTAAAACGTGCTGGGGTATCATCACTAAACCAACCTTCAACTTCACCGTCGATTGAAATGCCGTTGTCATCCCAAAATGCCACTAATTTGCCTAGGCCTAATGTACCGGCTAGTGAGCATGCTTCATGAGAAATACCTTCCATTAAACAACCATCACCCATAAACGCATACGTGTGGTGATCAACAATGTCGTGGCCTTCACGGTTAAACTGCGCTGCTAATGCTTTTTCAGCAATCGCCATACCTACCGCATTTGTGATCCCTTGACCTAATGGGCCCGTAGTGGTCTCAATTCCTGGCGCGTATCCATATTCTGGATGGCCTGGTGTTTTAGAATGCATTTGGCGGAAGTTTTTAATTTCGTCCAGTGGCAAGTCGTAACCACTTAAATGCAGTAGAGAATAAATTAGCATTGAACCGTGACCATTTGAGAGTATAAATCGATCTCGGTCAGCCCACTCTGGATTTGTTGGGTTATGTTTTAGATAATCGCGCCATAATACTTCTGCGATATCAGCCATGCCCATAGGGGCTCCAGGGTGACCAGATTTGGCCTTTTGTACTGCGTCCATTGACAAGACGCGAATAGCATTTGCAAGTTCTTTGCGAGATGGCATGAATTCTCCTACCTTTATATGTATTTGCGCGGGTATTTATTTATCCCCATTCTTACTTATTGTGGGGGCTGTGTGCAATTAAAAACCCATAAAAATAGGGCATTATGAATATTTTTTAAGAACCATTTACTATTAGATATTTTATTTAGACGTCTAGGCGTAAAAAAACTATGCAAGTTCATTTGTTTTAGATAAAATACGCGCCTTAATTTTTTAGCGCTAATACCGACGTTTGTGAAGCGCAATATTTGTGAGCATAATTACAATGGCAAAACATTTATTTACTTCTGAATCTGTTTCTGAAGGTCATCCGGATAAAATCGCCGATCAAATTTCTGATGCGGTACTTGATGCTATCCTAGAGCAAGACTCTCATGCCCGTGTAGCGTGTGAAACTTACGTTAAAACCGGTATGGTTATGGTTGGTGGTGAAATCACGACTAGCGCATGGGTTGATATCGAAGAAATTACACGTAAAACAGTACGTGAAATTGGTTACACACACTCAGATATGGGCTTTGATGCCGATTCGTGTGCAATTTTAAACACGATTGGTAAACAGTCTCCTGACATTAACCAAGGTGTTGATCGTACAAGCCCTGAAGAGCAAGGCGCTGGCGACCAAGGCTTAATGTTTGGTTACGCATGTAACGAAACTGAAGTATTAATGCCTGCTCCAATTACTTATTCTCACCGTTTAGTACAACGCCAAGCACAAGTACGTAAAAGCGGCGAGCTTAACTGGTTACGTCCAGATGCAAAATCACAGGTTACGTTTGCATACGAAAATGGCAAGCCAGTAGGCATTGATGCCGTTGTACTTTCTACTCAGCACAGCGAAGATGTATCGCAAAGTGATTTAGTAGAAGCGGTAATGGAAACGATTATTAAGCCAGTACTTCCTGCTGAGCTTATTACTAGTGCCACTAAATTCTTTATTAACCCAACTGGCCGTTTTGTAATTGGTGGACCAATGGGTGACTGTGGTTTAACTGGTCGTAAAATCATTGTAGATACTTACGGTGGCATGGCTCGTCACGGTGGTGGTGCTTTCTCTGGTAAAGATCCATCAAAAGTTGACCGCTCAGCGGCTTATGCTGCACGTTATGTTGCTAAAAACATTGTTGCTGCTGGCCTTGCTGACAAGTGTGAACTTCAGGTGTCTTATGCTATTGGTGTTGCAGAGCCAACATCTATCAGTGTTGAAACATTTGGCACAGGTAAATTAGAAGAAGCGCGTTTAATCGAACTTATTCGTGAACACTTTGACTTACGCCCTTACGGCCTAATTCAAATGCTTGATCTTGAGCGCCCTATTTATCTTCCAACAGCGGCTTACGGCCACTTTGGCCGTGATGAATTCCCATGGGAACGCACAGATAAAGCAGACGCACTTCGCGCAGCAGCTGGCCTGTAAGCCACCTAGCTAATATTAAAACGGCCCTTTTTAGGGCCGTTTTGCTATGTGTATTAAGTTAGTCATAAAACAGTCTCGAACTGTTTAACATTTTAGGTATATACTCTGCTTATACAATAAAGCGTGTTAGGGATAAAAAATGGCCGACAATTTTCGTGTTATATTTGTAGGACTTGCAGAAGGCGCAGACAGCCAAGCAGTGACCAATGCACTGACAGAAAAACTAAAAACCTCACCTGAAAAGGTGGCGGCATTTTTTAATGGCAAGCCGCTGTTTGCTCCTAGCAACAAAGAGAAAGCCCTTAAGCAAGCTAAGTTACTTTCAACGCTGGGGATCAAAAGCAAACTTCAGCAAACAGCCCCTACACAAGCTACTTCTCAAAAAGCGCACGACAGCCAGCGAGATCAGCGCTTATTTGATGCCCTAGATTACATTACTAGTAGCTTAATTCGTCTTGAAGAAAAACTTGAGGATCTTGAGCAACGTCTCCCCGAGGTTGAGTTATCACTGCCTGATGAAAATGACGAACCATGGCAAGATGACGATTTAATGCTAGATGAGCCACTCTCTACAACACCCAAAAAACGCAGTAACCTTGTTTTATATTCACTGATTGCCACAGTTGTAATATTACTTATTGTGCTTGCTGTGTATTTAATGTTCCCGAACTTATTCTCTTTTTAATTATGGTTTAGTTATTTAATGAGCAATAATCGCGCACAAATAAGACTCGATATTCGTAAAGCACGGAATAATCTATCAAAAAACCAGCAAGAAATAGCGGCCCACTCGCTTAAAGTGAATTTTATTCAATATATAAAAAGCCAAAAAATAGCTAAAAAAAAACATATCGCCATTTATTTAAGCAATGATGGAGAGCTAGATACATCATTGTTAATTAAAGAATTATGGCTCAAAAAACAGCATGTTTACTTACCTATAATTCACCCTTTCAACGGGGCTAATTTACTATTTCAACGATATGAAAATAACTCACCCATGAGGGCAAACCGCTATGGTATCTTGGAGCCTAAGCTGAACTGCTCTCAAATATGCCCATTGCCAGCGCTTGATTATCTACTTATGCCACTTGTTGCATTTGATAAATTTGGTAATCGCCTTGGAATGGGGGGTGGGTTTTACGATAGAACCTTGGCACGTTTACACGAAGAAAACTGGCAGCAACCACAACTTATTGGCCTAGCACACGAATGCCAACAAGTGGATAAGCTCCCAATTGAATCGTGGGATGTGCCTCTTAAAACTATTATTACACCCAATAAAACCTACTGTTGGTAACAATTAATCTTGTAAACTAACAGTCTATTTTTGACATAAATGAGCACATAGCAATGACACAAGATGAATTAAAAAAAGCAGCTGCATGGGCTGCACTGGAGTTTGTAAAAGAAAACACCATAGTGGGTGTTGGTACAGGCTCAACCGTTAATCATTTTATTGATGCTTTAGGCACAGTAAAAGACACCATTGTTGGTGCAGCATCTAGTTCAGAAGCGTCTACAGCACGTTTAAAAGAACTTGGTATAGAAGTATTTGAGCTAAATGATGTTGATGCTCTGGATGTATACGTTGATGGCGCAGATGAAATTAACGCTCTAAACGAAATGATTAAAGGCGGTGGTGCAGCGCTCACCCGTGAAAAAATAGTAGCGGCAGTGGCTAAACAGTTTGTGTGTATTGTTGATGACACCAAACTAGTCGATACCTTAGGGGATTTCCCACTGCCAGTTGAAGTTATTCCGATGGCGCGCAGCTATGTTGCCCGCGAATTATTAAAACTTGGCGGTGATCCTGTGTATCGCCAAGGTGTTGTAACCGATAACGGCAACGTTATTTTAGATGTACATAATTTAAAAATTACCCATGCTAAACAGCTTGAAACACAAATAAATCAAATTGTTGGCGTAGTCACCAACGGCCTATTTGCAGAGCGCGGTGCTGATAAAGTGATTATCGGCACAAAAAATGGGCCACAAATTAAATAGGATATGGTTATGAGTAAGGTATCGTTAGCAAAAGACAAAATTAAAATTCTCTTGCTTGAAGGTGTTCATCAAAGCGCTGTTGAAACGCTAAAACGTAACGGTTATAGCAATATCGACTACGTTAAAACATCGCTACCTGAGGACGAGCTTATTGAGCGCATTAAAGATGTGCACTTTGTGGGGCTGCGTTCTCGTACTCATATTAATGAATCGGTATTAAATGCAGCTGGAAAACTGGTTGCTATCGGTTGTTTTTGTATTGGTACCAACCAAGTAGATTTAAACGCAGCACGTGAGCGCGGTATTGCAGCATTTAATGCCCCGTTTTCAAATACTCGCTCTGTAGCTGAGCTTGTACTAGGTGAAATACTGCTTTTATTACGTGGTATTCCACAGCGAAATGCCGCTGCGCACCGTGGTGGCTGGTTAAAAACAGCCAATGGTTCGTTTGAAGCGCGCGGTAAAACCTTAGGTATTATTGGCTACGGTCACATTGGTACTCAGTTGGGCATTATGGCTGAAAATATTGGTATGAACGTGGAGTATTACGACATTGAAGACAAACTGTCTTTAGGTAATGCGACACAAGTACATAACTTAACGCAGCTATTGCAACGCGCTGATATTATTAGCTTGCACGTACCTGAAACACCGCAAACTAAAAACCTGATTGGCACGGCTGAATTGGCGGTAATGAAGCAAGGCTCTATTTTAATTAACGCTTCACGTGGTACTGTCGTTGATATTGACGCCCTAGCAGAAGCGCTAACAGAGAAAAAACTCAGCGGCGCAGCAATTGACGTATTCCCAGTTGAACCTAAATCTAACGATGAAGAATTTATCTCGCCACTGCGTGAATTCGACAACGTTATTTTAACGCCGCATATAGGTGGTTCTACTCAAGAAGCACAAGAGAACATTGGTATTGAAGTAGCGGGTAAACTCGCTAAGTACTCAGATAACGGCTCAACTATTACTGCAGTTAACTTCCCTGAAGTATCATTGCCAGAGCTTGCTAATCGCAGCCGCTTGTTACACGTGCATCACAATCGCCCTGGCGTGCTAACGCAAATTAACCAAGCGTTTGCTCAGCACGGTATTAACATTGCCGCACAGTACTTACAAACCGATGAAGCAATTGGTTACGTGGTTATTGATGTAGACACAGATCACTCAGAAGTCGCACTTAAAGAGCTCAGTGCGGTTGAAGGTACAATTAGAGCGCGTATTCTTCACTAACTATCAGCTAAAATAATAAAAGCCGCACTTGAATAATCAAGTACGGCTTTTTTGTTTTAAATTGAATCCTGACGGCTTATAACTTACCGCTGTTATTTGCCTTTAACTTCTAAATTTATAAACTTAACCAGCTCTTCGGGTTGCCCTGCTAACATCATTAGTTGCTGATTCACTTCCATCATAGTTTTACCTTCAGGCAGTTTTGCTGACACACTAAACGAATTTAGTCCTTTAGCAAAATCAGTTAACGCCTTGGCTATTTCTTCGGTCACAGGTGCTTGTTGAAGCTGTTGTTCAAGCATTGTTTGCATTTGCTCTAACGTCATACCTTGCTTTGCCAACTCGCTTTCTAATAAGCCTTTAAGATCACCTTGGTTATTAACAACTAAGCTAACATTACGTGGCTCTAGCTTACTCATTGCTTGCATAATCATTGTTTGCTGTTGTAGCTCTTGCTCATAAGTAAGCGGTGTATTACCTGCAGCTTGCTGAGCTTTGCTTATTTCTAGTGAAGCATCCATAAGCGCTTTAGAATTAGCCAGCCCCATGTCCATATCAATACTAGCAATATCATTAGCTTGCAGCTTAACAACAATATCACTGTTACCTGATTGCTCGTCGTAATCTAATGAAGAGTGTAAATCATAACTGGCTGAGGCAAGTTGTGTATTTGTATCTGCAGGCAGTGTATCGACAAAGCTTTTATCAAATTGGAAGTTTTTTAACGTAAAAGCAGTATGTGGCGATATTTTATCGGTTTCGTAGCCTGTCACTTCAACATGCTCAACCGTGGCAATTTTATCGCCCTCAGGGCTAGTCACTTCAATATTACTAATGGCAACACTGTTTGAAATAACACTCGCCGATAGCTCTGCGTAGTTAAAACTAGCACCGGTTTGTTCGCTGACCAAGGCCAACTGTTTATCAACCTCAGCACGTACCTCTTGTGTTGCAACATAGTTTGCATAGCTCACGCCACCCACACCTGCAGCAATAATCGCGGCTGCAATCACTAATTTTTTCATGTCATTTCCTTATTAAACTCTTTATATAAGTGGCTTTAAGCAAGACTAACATTGAGAACATGCATCGTTAAGCACTTTTTGTTTGCTAGTTAATTAAACTCAGTAGCTCGTGCACTGTTTTAACTGGCGTTATTTTAGCACCCAGCCCTTCCATTGATTTATGGTAGTTACGAAATGGGATAAATATTTCAGTAAACCCATGTTGCGCCGCTTCTTTAACACGGGGTACACCACTGTCGATTGGACGCACATCACCGTTTAAACTTAGCTCCCCCATAATACAGGTGGTTCGAGGTACAACAAACTCGTTCAAACTACTTAAAAGTGCAGTAACAAGCGCTAAATCAATACAGGTTTCTGATTCATCAATTTTTAGACCACCCACAATATTAAAAAACGTATCGTGAAATATTTTAGTTTTAGTGTGTTTACGTAAAATACCAGTGAGCATTTTAATCCGGTTCATATTTAAACCAACACATACTCGCTGTGGAAATTCTGCTTCTGTTTCAGTGGTTAAACATTGAATTTCGAGTAGTAAATTACGATTACCTTTACGAATACAGGTAATCGTCGACCCCGGTGATTCAGTGGTTGAGCCCGATAAGAAAATTTCACTGGGGTTATCCACACTGAGCATACCGCGTTCACACATTTTAAAAATGCCGACAGTATCTATATCACCAAAGCGATTTTTATTAGCGCGCAGGGTGCGCACTTGACCATCGTTGGTATCAATATGTAACAGTGCATCAACTATGTGTACTAAGGTTTGCGGGCCGGCTATTTCATTATTCTTATTTACGTGAGCAATAATAAACATAGTCACGTCGTTTTGCTTACAATATTGAGTTAATGCTTGAGCGGCACTTTTTACCTGAGAAGGTGAACCTGGGCTGCCATTAGCGGTATCGGTGACAACGGCTTGAATAGAGTCGATAACGGCAAACTTAATTTTGTTTTTATCCAGCTCTTCAATAATGGTTTCAACACTGGTTTCTGACAGTAAATAGAGTTCATCTTCGTTGTAATTTAGTTTTAACCGATTAACCCTATTTTTAAACTGCGATAGAGACTCCTCCGCAGTACAGTAAAGTGATGGCATACGCTGAGACATTCTTGCCACTAAATCCGATAGTAGCGTGGTTTTACCCGCCCCCGGATCGCCAGAAATAATATTAACCGAGCCGGTGGTTACACCGCCGCTTAGTACACGGTCAAGCTCGCCAATTTCAGTAAGCTGTTTTTCTGCCTCTGAGGTTGCTACTTCATTAATTTTTTTAGAGCCACCGCCAATACCACCGGCGTAGCCACCGACACTTGCACGAGCTGCTACTTTTTTGCTTTGCCCTGCAGAAGGTTTAAACTCTGCTAATGTGTTCCACGCACCGCAGCGACACTGACCTTGCCAGCGTTGATAGTTCATGCCACATTCTGTACAAACAAACTCTACTTTTGCCGCTTTAGCCATTTAAAACCTTACCTACTATTCTTTATTTTGAAATATTGACTGTTAAGCGCTTATTTTGCCATTGCTGGCTTTACCTTAGCAACAACGCCTTGTGGAATAGCGCATTTAGTATCACACTTACACTATACTGATGTAGTTTCATTTAACCTGCTTTAGGGCATGCTTCTTGCTTTAAAAAGCTAATAAAAACATGCCAATTAATTGGCTCATAACGAATAACAATAAACACAAAGTATAGTTACGCATAATATCGTGGTCGCATTTAACTACTTTTCGATATTAGATTTATTTAATTCTCTAATAAATAATTGCAACAGTATACCTACTTTTTAAATTAGACGGTGATGATTTATAAATGGCTGATGACGTATTGCTTAAGCATGAAGCGCTTGTAAATGAATTAAAACAGTATTTGGGAAATGCTAAGTTTGATCTCATTTTCAAGTCAAAAACCGCCGAGTTAAGCAAACCCGAGCAGTTTTTAATAAAAATGGAAATGTCGCGTTTATCTCAGCCGATAGACCGCTTTATTGATCTGCGAGGCTCAGTAACCGGCCAAGTAAAACCATATGAGCATAACGGTAAACAACACTTTATGGATGACACCGCCATTGAAGTATTCGAAGCAGCAATAAAACAACATAAAGGCTACACCCTTGCCGTGTACGAAGCGGTGATGAATACCGAAAATAATTATCGTGTATTACAGCAAAAATCAACGACCACCCCAGCTAAAATAATTGAACCATTACCCGAACTATCCACCGATGTAATTAAGTTTGCGGCTTATGAAAGTCGTAGCGAAGAGCGAATGAATTACTCAATTAAAATTACTATTGAGTACGATGAGCAAACAAAAATTGAAGCAAGTACTTCTGATATTTCACTCAGTGGCTGTAAAATTAAGTTGGCATCCCGCTATAACTTAAAAAAAGGTCAGCTTATTGTTATGCACTTAGTTGGCCTTGAACAAGATTTTGAGCTTGGGTTAAAAAATGGGATTGAATACGAAGTGGTTGCGATAGAAAACACCTCGGATGAATTTAATCATATTCGCTTAAAACGCACATTTAAAGAAAACAACACCGCGTTTGATCATTTTTTAGAAAGCTTTATCCATGGAAATAAACGCCGCTACAAAGTGAACTTAGATAACACCCTCGATGCAGTTATTTCTAAAGGATACGAGCAATATTACATTCCTAGGGTCAATTCGCTATACGTTTTTATAAGTCAAAAAAACGGTGTTTATTATCCAAGCTTAAGTTTAACTACAGAAAACAGCCTGTTTATTCAGCGTTACTTTACCGATGAGCGCAAAGTATCTTGCCTATACAGTGTGTTAAACCATAAGCGTATTCGTAACTTGGCACTAAAACCTGTTGCTGTAAAAGAGGAATATTTATATACCTTTACCCATGTCTCTGCAGGAAAAATTTACTACTATTCAGCCACTCGTTCAGAGCTTGAGCAACATGCACAATTAAAAGCGTTATTTTTTGGTTTTGGTAGCCGAAGAGACAGTTGGCGCTGCTTTAAATTACAATTGATGCCAAGCCATACTGAAGATGCTTATATTCCTTTATCTTTACCTAACTCTTTGGGTAAGGATATTGAGAAACTTAATAAACCGCCTTCACCACGTGTTGAAGGCGCCATAAAAGACGTAAAATATTTAATGCTACTTACTCAAGTAGGTAATAAGCATGAACAACAGCATTATCAACAGTATGAATTTGATAAAGCCTTGGCCAATAAATTGAAATTGTTTGGCCACAGTAAGCATGCATCACCGCCGGAGCTAAATACCGTGCCGTTAGAGTACGTGAACCTTCGTTCTAATAAGCGTTACCTTTATAAAACCAGCGTCGTTATTAACACCCGTGACTCAGTACTGCATGGCCATACTCGGGACTTTTCAGTCTTTGGTTTACAGCTAGAGTGTAATCAAGAAGTAAACTTTAAAAAAGGCGATATCGTGTCGCTGTCATTCCCTGATTTACAAAAAATCACCAAAAGTTATTCATTAAGTCTTATTCAATATGAAGTGATGGCGGTGAGTAAATCGTTAACCACGATTAATTTAAAAGCACATGTAGAGAAAAAATTGCCTCATACTGGGGTCGATTTTTTTACTCTTTTAATTGACAGCAATAAACAAAAATTAAAAATAGCAGAGGAGTCACCTAAAGTACCTGGGCTTTCTACAGCACTTAGAAATATGGTAACCAAAACACTTTGCCAGTTCCCAATATACTTACATAAATCAATGGCTCACTTTGAAATTGGCGCCATGGGATTTGGTTTATATCCAAGCCCTCTGCATGTTATTTTACAAAATTTTTCACTGCTAAATACTAAAACAGACTTATCAAATATTATTACTAAAGCGCACATTGCTGATGTGATCACCCCGAATATTAAAGAGCGATCTCGCCAAGACTCGCCATTAGAATTTAGTTTGGTGATTAACTTCGATCCTAAAAAAGAAAATATAGCCGATGCAATTACCAGTCAGTGTATTTTAGGCACCGACTGCAGCGAGTTTAAACAGCAAGTAAGTAAAGGGCTGAAGTCTGAGCTGGTTTTTATAATGCGTTTATATATTTCACGTACTGGTCGACTCGATACTGACTACTTAGCAAATGAGCTAAAATACGTTAGCCAATACGCAATTCACAAGGCTAAAGACTTAGAGGATGCCTTGTGGTCAGTATCGGGAGTTGGCGATATTATTGATGTAAGTGACGAAGCCCTTGTACATTTATCGCTCAACCAACAACAGGTTGAGCAAATGTCTAGGCGAAAACTAATTTGGTTAAACCGTTTACGTTAACCCTGTGATGGATTTAGCGGAACCGCCAACATATACAGCAATTGTAATAACGAGCCTTGGCAAATAGCCGCTTGGGCTTGTTCAACTACTTTAGGTTTGCCATGCACAGCAACGCCTAATCCTGCTTGAGCCATCATTTTTAAATCATTTGCGCCATCACCAATGGCAACAGTTTGCGTTTTTTCAAGGCCTAGTTTTTGTTGGAGCGATTCTAAAATAACCGCTTTTTGCTCAGCATCAACAATGCCTCCTAACACCTTACCTGTTAGTTTATCGTCTTTAAATTCCAATACATTGGCATGCACTTCATCTAAATTAATTAACTCTTGTACACGCTCTGCAAACGGCACAAACCCGCCTGATGCAATGGCTAAATACCATTGGTGGTGCTTTAAAATTTGGCACAATGCTTTAATACCCGGCATTAAAGGCAGTGCACTTTTAAGATCATCAATTAAGCTTTTTTCAATCCCTTTTAGCTTGGCAACGCGTTGGTTTAAACTCTCACTAAAATCAAGCTTACCTGCCATTGCCTGCGCGGTTACGTTGGCAACCTCGTCGTATACATTCGCTAAGCGTGCAATTTCATCAATACACTCAATAGTAATGGCCGTTGAATCCATATCCATTACCAATAATCCTGGTTTTTTTAAATCAGGGGGGCTAGTTACTTGCACTAACTGACACGCCAAGGTATTTGCAAAAGTTTGAAGTTCAAGTGGGTTTATTGCGCGCTCTGCACTTTCTATATAAAAACATAATGCCGGAGATAACCCTAAATCTGGCTGGTATTGGCACATTGCTGTCACGTTTTGCTGGTGAATGGCAAAAAATTCAATCATGCTATTAATATGCGCCATACTAAAATCGCCTGCAAATGCGATACTAAAAAGCCCTCGCTCTCTACTTGGAATTGTATTTAAAGGTGCAAATACGCCCTTTTGATAGCTGAACCATTTATTTAAGGTAAGTTGTGATAATGGTTGCTCAGCGCTGTGCTGTGCCATGTTCGCGTTCGACATGGGATCTCCGTTTATATTTCCTGACATTTAGCGCATTGATGATAAGAATATAAGATACAAAATTCGCCATCAGGGTGGATTTAAGGTTATAGTGTAGTTGTAACATCAAATCAAAATGCTGTCAGCAGCATATACGGTGACTATGAAAAATAACCATCTTAAAAATCCACTTACAGCCTCGCAAAAAAAGCGTTTAGTCCGTTTGCTATTGGCCGCTGGCTGCTTTGTATTATTAAGCTGGGTGGGTATAAATAGTAGCTTTCAAAGTCATCAACTGCTTTACGATAATGCCAATAGCGCAGCTAAATCTCTCACTCAGTTTATGGCACTGAATGCTAAAAATCCGCTGATAGAAAAAAACAAATCGCAACTGACCACCTTATGCAACAATATCAGTAAAGATGAATTTGTACTCTCGGCCACTATTTATGACAAACAAGGTGTGGTACTTGCGAGCAGCGATAATTGGCAATCGCATCATGTGTATGGCTTATTACCTGACTCATCGCCGGGTATTAGTAAGTTAAAAACGCCTTTTGTTGAGCAAGTTATTTCAGACGACAACCGCCCTATTGGCTTTGTATCTATTACCTATTTAACCCGTGCTGCAGTATCGGCAAGCCATAATCATTTTCATGATTTAGGTCGCCAAGTGCTACTTATGTTAGTGATTGCCTGTATTTTTACTTGGCAATTAGGCCGAGGATTAAAGCGCTGGCAAGTAAATCGTTATATACAAAAAACGTCTGAGCATGAATCATAAAGCTGCTCAGCTAATTGAAATTTATCGCTATTTGGTTTTAAACCATAAAGCGCATCAAATACGTTAGGAATATGCAGTGGGGTATTTACCTCCCCTTGATAGCCACTTAGCGGCATTGAAGGTGAGTCAGTTTCAAGCACTAAATGCTGCGGCTCAAGCTTTGCTATAACCGCACGTGTTTTAGCTGCACGCTCGTAAGTTATAACCCCACCGACTCCAAGTTTAAAACCCTGCTTTATATAATAGTGCGCTTGTTGAATTGAGCCTGAAAAAGCATGGATCACACCGCCGTTTTTTGGCCTACAACGCTTAAACGATTGCGCTATTAAATCATGGCTTTGCCTGTGATGCACAATCAGCGGTAACTCAAGCTCATTAGCAAGCGCTATTTGATGCTCAAACAGAAAGGTTTGTTTTTCAAGATTTTCGATACTGCGATCTAGCCCGCACTCCCCAATAGCCACCAGCTGAGTTTTGTTTGTTTTAGCAAAGTTATACAGCGATTCTAAGTGCGATTGCTGATGTTGCGCTAAAAAATAAGGATGCAGCCCTGCCGCTATGCTGACTTGTGGGTAGGTTGCTTTAAACTCTAGTAGGTTTTGAGATTGCGCCAAGCTAATACCTGGCACAATAAATTGGCTAACGCCCTTTGCTACACAGGCATTAATAAGTGATTCGCGGTTTGCATCAAACTCACTAAAATCAAGATGGCAATGCGAGTCTATAAACTTCAAAAAACTAGCCCACTACGGATTTAAGCGCGTTATTTGCCAGCTATTATCGGCCTGACGCTGATACATAAAGCGATCATGTAGACGGTGAGCTCCGCCTTGCCAAAACTCGATTTTTTGCGGCACAACACAATATCCGCCCCAAAAATCAGGGAGTGGTATTTCACCTTTGGCAAACTTGTTTTTCATATTGGCAAAGGTTTCCATTAACACTTTGCGCGACGACACCGGGCGGCTTTGTTGCGACGCCCAAGCGGCTAATTGACTTTCTTTTGGACGTGATAAGAAGTACTTAGCCACGGCTGACGTTGGAAGCGGCTGCGCCTCACCATACACAATCACTTGGCGCTCCATGTGGTGCCACGGAAAGTGCAAGGAAATTTTATTATTGCCTTTAAGCTCTTGTGCTTTTCGTGAACCGGTATTAGTAAAAAACACAAAACCGTTATCATCTAAATGCTTTAGCAGCACAATACGCTGTGAAGGCTGACCGGTGTCATCAACCGTAGCGACCACCATTGCTGTAGGGTCGGGCAAGTTACTGGCAACAGCATGCTCAAGCCAGGTTTCAAACTGCTTAAACGGATCATCAAGCAAGTTGTCTTCACTGAGCGCATCTTGCAGGTATTCACGACGAATATCTTCGAGTTTCATATCAAATCCTTCTAAAGAGCTATCAGCTATCAGCTATCAGCTATCAGCTATCAGCTATCAGCTATCAGCTATCAGCTATCAGCTATCAGCTATCAGCTATCAGCTATCAGCTATCAGCTATCAGCTATCAGCTATCAGCTATCAGCTATCAGCTATCAGCTATCAGCTATCAGCTATCAGCTATCAGCTATCAGCTATCAGCTATCAGCTATCAGCTATCAGCTATCAGCTATCAGCTACAAAATTGGTGAACATACCGAACAGTGTCAATATAAATCTAACACCTAAACCTAAAATTATCTGTAAGTCTAGGAGTGCTAGCAAGGCGGTAAAACTATTTATGCATAGGAGCATACGGTTTGTATGTGACTTAGGCTAAATAGTTTTACCAACGCAGCTAAAACGAACTACACAACTCAGATATCTGCAAGTGTAGAAGTGCTGACAAGGCGAAGTGCTTTATTATGCCAAGGAGCATACATATAGTATGTGACTTAGGCTAAAAAAGCACGACAACGCAGTCAAAGCGAACTACACGTAGCAGATTACATTTGCTCCATGACTTCGATACCTAGTAAATCCAATCCTGTTTTCAGCGTATCTGCCACTAAATTACACAACACTAAACGACTATCACGAACACTTGGCTCTACGCCCTCTTTAAGTACTGGGCAAGCTTCATAAAATGTCATGTATAGACTAGCTAGTTCGTATAAGTAACCACATAATACGTGCGGTGTGGCTTCATTGATCATCAGATCAAGGACTTCTTCCAACTGCAATAATTTAAGCGCGAGTGTTTTCTCTTGCGGCTCAATAATACTTACATTGGCTTTTAAGCTTGCAGCATCAACGCCAGACTTACGGAAAATACTGCGAACACGCGTATAAGCATATTGTAAGTAAGGGGCTGTTGCGCCTTCAAAGCTTAGCATGCTGTCCCAGTTGAAGATGTAATCGCTGGTACGATGCTTAGAAAGGTCAGCATATTTAACTGCGCCAATACCCACTTTACGTGCAATTTCACTACGGTCTTCGTCAGATAAATCTGATTCACGCTCAGCGAGTTTAGCTGCTGCGCGAGTAATTGACTCTTCAAGCAAATCAGCTAATTTAACCGTGCCGCCTGTACGGGTTTTAAATGGTTTACCATCAGCGCCCATCATGGTGCCAAATGGACAAAACTCGTAACTAGTTTCATCACGTAATAAACCGGCTTTACGTGCAGTTAACTCTACTTGATTAAAGTGAAGACTCTGGCGCGCATCAACAAAAATTAAAATACGCTCTGCACCCAACTTGTTTGAGCGATAATCACACGCTGCTAAATCTGTGGTTGCATATAAAAAGCCGCCACCTGATTTTTGCACGATAAACGCTGAAGGTTCACCGTCTTTATTTGCAAGCTCATCTAAAAATACCACTTGTGCGCCTTGCGACTCTACTGCGATATTTTTATCTTTTAATAAGCTAATAATATCGTTAAGTTCGCTGTTATAAGCACTTTCAGCCATAATGTCGGCAGGTGTAAGGGTTACGTTTAAACGCTTGTATACTTCTTCAGAGTGTTTCACTGAAGTGGCAATAAATAGTTTCCACAGTTTTTCACAGTGTGCGTCGCCACCTTGCAGTTTAACTACGTAGTTACGCGCTTTATCGGCAAAGCCTTCTTCGTCGTCAAAACGCTTTTTCGCATCGCGGTAAAAGGTTTCTAAATCAGCAAGCGCAACAGTATCTAAATCAACACCTTGGTTAATTTGATCTTCTAAATGCGCAATTAGCATACCAAACTGTGTGCCCCAATCACCCATGTGATTTTGACGAACAACGGTATCGCCTCTAAATTCAAGCGCACGTACTACGGCATCACCAATAATAGTTGAGCGTAAGTGACCTACGTGCATTTCTTTTGCAAGGTTAGGCGATGAGTAATCAACCACTACTTTTTGTGGTTTGGCGTGCTCAGTTACGGCAAGTTTTGCGTGGTTATTAGCAGCTTGTACGCTTTGAGCTAAAAACTCCGGCTTTAAGTGAATATTAATAAAACCAGGGCCAGCAATTTCCGTTTTTTCGGCAATGTCGCTTACATCTAACTGATCAATAATTTTTTGCGCCAATTCACGCGGGTTACTTTTCATTTTTTTAGCTGCGCCCATCGCGCCATTAATTTGGTAATCACCAAACTGTGGGCGAGTGCTTTGGGTGACCGCTGGGTTAGTATCTTCTGGTAGGCCTGCGGCGGTCATAGCGGCAATGGCTTTTTCTACTAAAATAGTACGAATATTCATAATATTATTTACCTTTATAAGCCCGCCAAAGCAGGCTTTGTGTTAATTCTAGAGGCTAAGTGCTAGTTTTCACGCGTGTGATTAAATGTCACTTCAGGGTAACGCTCTGTCGACAAGTTAAGATTTACACGACTCGGCGCGATGTAAGTTAAATTATCGCCACCATCAAGTGCTAAGTTGCTTTCGCACTTACGTTTAAATTCTTCAAACTTTTTAACATCATCACAGCTAACCCAACGGGCTGTATTTACATTCACGCTTTCGTAAATTGCATCAACGTTATATTCAGCTTTTAAACGCGCTACCACCACGTCAAACTGCAACACACCTACCGCACCTACAATTAAGTCATTATTAATTAATGGTCTGAATACTTGTACTGCGCCCTCTTCTGAAAGCTGTACCAGTCCTTTTAATAGCTGTTTTTGTTTTAATGGATCGCGCAGACGAATACGGCGGAATAATTCAGGGGCGAAGTTTGGAATACCGCTGAACTTAATTTTTTCGCCTTGGGTAAAGGTATCACCAATTTGAATCGTACCGTGGTTATGTAAACCAATAATATCACCAGCGTAAGCATCAGCTGCACGCTCACGATCGCCCGCCATAAAGGTTACCGCATCAGAAATACTCACTTGTTTACCTATACGCACATGATTCATTTTCATGCCTTGGCTGTATTTACCCGACACAATACGCATAAAGGCAATACGGTCACGGTGTTTTGGATCCATGTTGGCCTGAATTTTAAATACAAACCCAGTGAAGTTTTCTTCTGTGGCTACAACTTGGCGGTCTTCTGTTTCACGAGGTAAAGGCGTTGGCGCCCATTCAGTCAGTCCATCTAGAACATGATCTACACCAAAGTTACCAAGTGCAGTACCAAAGTATACAGGCGATAACTCACCCGCTAAGAACAGATCTAAATCAAACTCGTGTGATGCACCAATAACCAGCTCTAACTCGTCACGTAACTGGGCTGCAAGTTCATCACCAATCGCTTGGTCAAGCTCTGGGTTATCAAGTCCTTTAATGCTACGCACTTCTTGAATAGTATGGCCTTGGCCTGTTTTGTATAAAATAGTTTCTTCGTTATGGATATGGTAAACACCTTTAAATTCTTTACCACAGCCAATTGGCCACGTAATAGGTGCACAGGCAATATTTAGCTCTGTTTCTACTTCGTCGAGTAGTTCCATTGGGTCGCGAATATCACGGTCACATTTATTCATAAAGGTAATAATCGGCGTGGTGCGCAGACGTGTTACTTCCATTAACTTACGGGTACGTTCTTCTACACCTTTGGCGGCATCTATCACCATTAAACACGAATCTACCGCGGTTAATGTACGGTAAGTATCTTCAGAGAAGTCTTCGTGTCCTGGAGTATCAAGTAAATTAACTAACGCATTGTTATATGGAAATTGCATTACTGAGGTAGTCACAGAAATACCACGCTCTTTTTCCATTTCCATCCAATCAGACTTAGCATGCTGATTAGAGCCACGCCCTTTTACTGTTCCGGCTTTTTGAATTGCTTGTCCGAATAACAATACTTTTTCTGTGATAGTGGTTTTACCCGCATCCGGATGCGAGATGATCGCAAAGGTACGGCGTTTATTAATTTCGCTAAGGAGATTTTGGTCTGCCATTAAAAAGGTTCTTTTAGTTGATATACGGATGTATTTGTATTTTAGTATGCTGAGCTTTCAAGGCTAAAAACAAGCTAACCTAGAAAGCTCAACATACCCCAACAAGAACCCAAATTAGCTCTTGTGACGCTATCCGTTAAGTTAATCGTAATTGAAGACTATTTTCGCTGATCTTGGCTTTATAAACAATCAATGGTTGGTTATTAACGGATCTTTTTTAAGTTTGGTGTTTTCAGCGATTATTAACAATAACGCTATAAATTCCCCACTAACTTAACACCAAGCTTGAGTAATGGTTCTGTAAATCATATTATTGTTCGATTACATGGAGGATTTGATGTTGGGTAATGAAAACCAGTAAGCTAAGTATTCGATTATTATGGTATATAACTCCACTGGTTATACTGCCGTTGTTATTTTTAGGTGGGTTTACGCTCACTAATGTAACTAACTCTACGCAAAAACAAGCTGACTTGATCATGAGTCGCTTTGTAGAGCAACAACAGCAAAAAGTATTCAACTATATAGACTCTTTTCATGCAACGGCTAAGTTACTCTCTGCCTCACCGGTACTAAGTGACTTTTTAGCTAAAGATTTATTTGAAGACGCCAGCTATACCTATCGCCTTGGGGCGTTAATGGATGTATTTGCCAGTTACAGTGAAGCCTACCCTGATATTATTAGTATTAATTTAGTCTCAAAAACCGGTGAAAGTGATGCCTATTACTCCAGTAATTTAACTGTCGCGCCAAAGTCTTATCCGTTTTTTGACCAAGTCATACAAAGCAATTTAAGCCAGCAGCAGTTTATGGTGCAAAAAGAAGACGGCACCACCAACTTATATTTTGTGCAACGCATATACAGCGTTGACTACTATTTAAAACGCCCACAACAACTTGGTTTTATTGTCCTTAAGGTCGAACCTTCGATTTTAAACACCAGTATTTTAGAAGCCCCTTATAACAACACCTTAAATTTACTGCTCGCCAATGATGGTAAAATTTTATTTAGCTCTGATTACAAAATGCGTGGCCACTATGTTAGTGAGTATGAACTTAATAAAATTAATGACCTAGCTGATATTGGCAGCTTATCAACCATTGAGCTTTCGAGCGTTGATAAAATAGAACGATTGATTTTCGCAGCCCAAATGAGTGGCGGCTACTATTATGTGTCGACCATTCCTAAAGCGGTACTGTATCAATCAGGTAAAGCAATTAGTGTCATCACTGGGCTAATTGTAATTATTTCTGTGATCACCCTACCGATCTTAATTTTTATTGTGGTGCGCAATTTACTGCTTAACCCAATTGAATTACTAGGTGAAGCAAGTCACCGAGTAGGTGATGGCGACCTCTCAGTCACACTGCCTGCTTATACTACCGATGAGGTAGGCATACTGTTTAACGACTTTAATCACATGATTAACCAAATTAAGCATTATCAAGAGCAGCTAGAAGAATATAAGCATCACTTAGAAGACAAAGTAGAGAGCCGTACTAAGGCACTTGAATCAATGAATAGTAAGCTTGAAACAGCCATCGCTCAAGCAGAGCAAGCAAACCAGCTTAAGAGTCGTTTTTTAGCCAATATGAGCCATGAAATTCGCACTCCGCTCACTGCTATTATGGGTTTTACCGAGCAACTACTGCATAGCGATAAGAAAACAAACGATAAACATCATTTAGGCACTATTCTTCGTAATTCAAAACATTTATTAGAGCTTATTAATAACATCCTCGATTTATCAAAAATTGAAGCCGAAAAACTCGCTGTTGAGCAAACACCATTAAATGTTGTGCAGCTTATTCATGATGTTGAATCAATCATTAAACCTTTAGCACAAGAGAAACAGCTTTCATTTACAATTAATTATTCGCTACCATTACCACATACCATAAATAGTGACGTTACTCGTTTAAAACAAATACTGATTAATATTGCCAGTAACGCAGTTAAATTTACTGAGCAAGGCCAAGTAACAATTACGGCAAAGTTTCAAGCACCAAAAATTCTTACATTTATAGTTGAAGACACCGGTATAGGCATGTCGGCAAACCAAATAAGTCGATTATTTACGCCATTTGAACAAGCTGATGCCACAACCACACGCCGATTTGGTGGTACAGGATTAGGGCTATGTATTTCAAAAAATTTGGCTCAGCTGCTCGGTGGCGATGTCAGCGTCACCAGTGAAGTGGGTGTGGGTAGTTGTTTTACTATCGATATAGATTGTCATTTAGGTAATGGGCTTAGTAGTAACCTGCTTTTGACTGAACACTCTCAGCTATCACCCGAAAAAGACCCGCAACTTTCTTTTGCAACCAATAACTTTGATGCGCATATTTTAGTGGCAGAAGATAACCCCGATAATCAGTTGCTGATAAAATTACTCCTTCAAACATGGGGGTTAGAGCCTGATATAGCCAATAATGGCGCACAAGCAGTAGAAATGGCACTAGTGAACGACTACCAGCTTATAATCATGGATATGCAAATGCCGGTTATGGGCGGCTTAGAAGCAACTAAAATGCTCAGAGATGCCGCCTACGATGGCCCAATTATCGCCCTAACCGCTAATGTCATGAACCATGATATAGATACTTACCTTGAAGCAGGCTGTAACAAAGCGCTTGGTAAACCCATTGATAAAGACGCACTAGAAAATGTATTAGTCAGCTATTTACACCTTGAACGCGATAATCAAAATAAGTGGGATAGCTTATTAAAAAGTGAGAAATTTCAGCAAATAAATGCTAATTATTTGGCAAGTTTACCTGATTACTTAAAGCAGATAAAAACCCTTTATAACAACCAAGATTGCGAAACACTACGCGCACTTGCCCACAGTATTAAGGGCAGTGCCGGTTGTTTTAACTTTGATGATATTTACCATAGCGCATCAGCGCTTGAGCAAAGTTTAAAAGGCAATGATATGACTCAAAGAGAAAAACGCGTTGTAGAACTCATTACAGCAATAGAACAAGCCATCGCTAATAAGTAATCATTAAAAATTTAAACCCAGTGCCATGCCCATTAAAATCGCATCTTCAAAGCCATTTTTATTTGGCGCATCGCTGGGGTAATAATTTTTACGTACTGACATTTCAATAAAGCCCGCACGCTCATACAAAGCAATCGCCCGCGTATTAGACTCTCTCACTTCTAAAAATAAGTTTTCGGCACTGTGTTGCTCGCCGTACGCTATAAACTGCGTTAATAACTGCTTAGCAAATCCTTGTCCCTGAAAGCTCGGGGCAACACAAATATCCATTAAGGTAAAATCGGGCCCTGCTTTTTCACCAATGTAAAAGCCTATCATTTGCCCGTCATCGAACGCAGCTAAATTGAAATAGCGCCCCTGCAAACACGACTGCATTGTTTTTAACGTCCAAGGGTGTGTATGACAGGCATTTTCAATGGCCATCAGCTCATTGATATTCTCATCGGTAACCGACTTAAAGTGTATCAAGGTGTTCACTCATTAAAGCCCATAACGCACGTTTTTGCGCACAGGTTAGGTTAGAATCAGGCAGGCCTAATTGTTGCTCACTAAACTCAATGGTTGATGATTTAACAATCTTGTTTATTGTTACAGGTGCAAACGCACGCTCAATATCATCTTTTAATGTATCACAGAGTATTAACGATGAAGTCGCTGACAACTCAGCTTGAGCTGGGCGAAAGTGTTGATTAAGTTCAAGCTTTTCTATACCAAAAACAGATGCGTAACGTGAATGCATAACAACTCGATGGATTAGTAAGATGAATAATATAGGAAGTAATCAAAACGATGTAAAGAAGAAATGGCAGGGGCGGAGAGATTCGAACTCCCAACCGTCGGTTTTGGAGACCGCTGTTCTACCAATTGGAACTACGCCCCTGCAATGACGATGAATTATAAAGACCTTTTGACAAAGGTAAAGTAAAAAATCAACTTTTTGGTTTATTTGCTTTTTAAATAAACAAAACGGCGAATTAGCATGCTAATTCGCCGTTAGTTATTACTTAATTATAGCAATGGGAGGATTATTCCCACTCGATAGTGGCAGGTGGTTTTCCTGAAATATCGTAAACAACGCGTGAGATACCGTCGATTTCGTTAATGATACGGTTAGAAACCACACCTAAAAACTCATACGGTAAATGTGACCAACGTGCAGTCATAAAGTCGATGGTTTCAACACAACGAAGTGAAACAACCCAATCGTACTTACGTGCATCACCCATAACCCCTACCGACTTAACCGGTAAGAATACAGTAAACGCTTGGCTTACTTTATGGTAAAGCTCTGCTTTGTGAAGCTCTTCAATGAAAATAGCATCAGCGCGGCGAAGTAAATCACAGTACTCTTTTTTGATTTCGCCAAGTACACGCACACCTAAACCAGGCCCTGGGAATGGGTGACGGTAAAGCATGTCGTACGGTAAACCTAGCTCTAAACCAATTTTACGTACTTCATCCTTAAATAACTCACGTAATGGCTCTACTAAGCCCATTTGCATGTCATCTGGTAAGCCGCCCACATTATGGTGCGATTTAATCACGTGTGCTTTACCAGTCGCTGATGCCGCTGATTCGATTACGTCAGGGTAAATTGTACCTTGGCCTAACCATTTTGCGTTTTTAAGCTTTTTAGCTTGCTCATCAAATACATTAATAAACGTGTGGCCAATAGCTTTACGCTTATCTTCAGGATCTGATTTACCTGCTAAGTCATTTAAAAATTGATCTTCGGCATCTACTTTAACAATGTTTAAACCAAACTTATTGCCAAACATATCCATAACTTGCTGGCCTTCGTTTAAACGAAGTAAACCGTTATCAACAAATACACAGGTTAGGCGCTCACCAATAGCACGGTGAATAAGCATAGCCACAACCGATGAATCTACACCGCCTGATAAGCCTAAAATAACTTCGTCGTCACCTACAGTTTCTTTGATACGCTCAATGGCGTCATCAATGATTTTTGCTGGCGTCCATAATTTTTCACAACCACAAATATCAATAGCAAAACGCTCTAGTAAACGTTGACCTTGATGTGTGTGTGTTACTTCTGGGTGAAATTGTACACCGTAAAAGCGTTTTTCTTCGTTAGACATTGCCGCATGCGGACAAGTAGATGTTTTAGCTGTGGTATTAAAAGTATCTGGAATTTCCATTACTTTATCACCGTGGCTCATCCACACATCTAGTACGCCATTGCCGCCATCAGTAATATGATCTTCAATGGCATCAAATAATGCACAGTTACCCACTTTTTCAACTTGTGCGTAACCAAATTCTTTTTTATCTGAGCTATGTACACGGCCGCCAAGCTGCGTTGCCATAGTTTGCATACCGTAACAAATACCAAGTACTGGAACGCCTGCATTAAATACATACTCAGGAGCACGCGGGCTATTTTCAAGCGTGGTTGATTCTGGGCCACCAGAAAGGATAATACCTTGTGGGTTAAACTCGCGAATTTGCTCTTCGGTTACATCCCAAGCCCAAAGCTCACAATAAACACCAATTTCGCGCACGCGACGGGCGATTAACTGCGTGTATTGTGAACCAAAATCTAAAATGAGGATTCGTGAATCGTGAATGTCTTTGCTCATGAAGTATCTCGTAAAGTCAGGTGCTAAACGCCACCAGCTTAAGCTGTGTGACTATATTAGGGCTAACAAAGGTTAGCCCACTTTTTTCAAGTTGTTAAAGGCTGATTAGCCTAAACGGTAGTTCGGTGCTTCTTTAGTAATTTGCACATCATGAACATGCGACTCACCCATACCAGCAGAAGTTACACGTACAAACTGTGGTTTAGTGTTTAGCTCTTCGATTGTGGCACAACCGGTTAAGCCCATTGCACTGCGAAGACCACCCACTTGTTGGTGAATAATGGTCGCAATTGGCCCTTTATAAGCAACACGACCTTCAATGCCTTCTGGTACTAACTTGTCAGCTTGGTTTGATTTTTGGAAGTAGCGATCCGATGACCCTTCTTTTTGATCCATCGCACCTAGGCTACCCATACCACGGTAAGACTTGTAGTAACGACCTTGATAAAGCTCCACTTCACCTGGTGCTTCTTCAGTACCCGCGAGCATAGAGCCAACCATTACACACGATGCACCGGCAACCAATGCTTTTACAATATCACCAGAAAAACGAATACCGCCATCGGCAATCACTGGAATATCGCGACCTTTAAGGCCTTCAACCGCATCTGAAATGGCTGTTATTTGTGGTACACCACAACCAGTAACAATACGTGTAGTACAAATAGAACCTGGGCCGATACCTACTTTAACAGCATCAACACCGGCATCTGCAAGGGCAATAGCACCTTCGGCAGTTGCCACGTTACCCGCAACAATTTGTAAATCAGGGTAAGCTTGACGAGTCGCTGCAACACGGTCAATAACACCTTGAGAGTGACCATGAGAAGTATCGATTAGTAGTACATCAACACCGGCTTCAACTAATGCAGCAATTCGCTCATCAGTGCCTGCGCCAACGCCTACCGCAGCACCTACACGTAAACGGCCTTGCTCGTCTTTACATGCATCTGGTTTGTCTTGTGCTTTTTGGTAATCTTTTACGGTGATCATGCCTTTAAGTTTAAACGCATCATCAACCACAAGAATCTTCTCAATGCGGTGTTCGTGCATTAAGCTTAAGATATCTTCGCGAGCCGTTCCCTCTTTAACCGTTACTAGGTTTTCTTTTTTCGTCATCACTGTTGAAACCGGCTGTTCAAGCTTAGTTTCAAAGCGCATATCACGACTAGTTACAATACCTACAAGGTTATTTTCGCTATCGGTGACCGGAAAACCTGAGAATCCCTTTTCCTGAGACAGCTCAACGGCATCTGCAATTGTCAGATCGGCCGTTACTGTAACAGGGTATGAAACAATACCGGCTTCATAGGTTTTAACTTTACGAACATTTTTCGCTTGTTCTGCAATGGTCATGTTTTTATGAATAAAACCAAGACCACCTTCCTGCGCGAGGGCAATAGCTAAACGAGCTTCTGTAACAGTATCCATAGATGCTGAAATGAGCGGCAAGTTAAGTTTGATACCACGCGTTAAGCGAGTTGAAATATTTGCCGTATGTGGCAAAACAGTAGAATGACCAGGTACTAAAAGTACGTCATCAAAGGTAAGAGCTTCTTTAGCGATTCTAAGCATTTTGGCAACTTCTCACATGTGGATCTAAGATAAGGAATTGCGGCCAAATTTTAACAGCGTTGTAGGCACTAGTAAATAATATTTTGTATTTATTTATGATAAGCTAGATTTATAAATGTTTTTTGGTAGTTTTTATGTTTTCTAAGCCCTCGCAAACGGTTTATACCGTATCTCGCCTTAATCGTGAAATACGTGCCTTACTTGAACAAGGTTTTGCGTCTTTAATACTCACAGGTGAAATTTCTAACTTTATTGCGCCTGCTTCTGGGCATTGGTATTTTTCGTTAAAAGACGATAAAGCGCAAATTAAAGCCGCCATGTGGCGAGGCAATAATCGCAACCAAAGTTACCGACCAATTAACGGCGCACAAGTAACCGTTAAAGCACGTGTATCTTTGTACGAACCCCGTGGTGACTACCAGCTTATTGTTGAACATATGGAGCCTGCCGGCGAAGGGCAACTTAAGCAAGAGTTTGACGCGCTAAAAATGCGTTTGGCTGCAGAGGGCTTATTTAGCTCCGCTTATAAAAAACCCCTACCCCAAAACATAAATCGCATAGGGGTGATCACCTCACCTACAGGCGCCGCAATTAAAGATATTTTAACAGTACTAAAACGTCGTGCGCCGCAATTAGAAGTCGTTATTTACCCTGCGATGGTGCAAGGCAAAGAAGCGCATGGCCATTTAATAAAGCAAATAGAGCTGGCAAATTTACGTAATGAGGTCGACGTTATTATACTCGGGCGCGGCGGTGGTTCATTAGAGGATTTATGGTGCTTTAACCATGAGCACCTTGCTCGCGCTATTTATCAAAGCGCACTACCCATTGTGAGCGCTGTTGGCCATGAAATAGACACCACGATTAGCGATTACGTTGCTGATGTACGTGCAGCAACTCCTTCTGCAGCCGCAGAGCTCGTAAGCCCCAATACACAAGAGCTACATAATAGGGTTCATCAGTTAATTAGCCGTTTAGCGAATGCATTTAAACACGACATTGCCGATAAACGCGCACTAGCCATACAGTTGCAGCACCGCTTAAATTTATGCCACCCGCGCAATCAGCTAAACCAAAAATCACAACGCTTAGATGAGCTGAGTATTGCACTGCAACAGGCAATGCGTCAGCGTTTATACCAGCAAGAACGCGTGTTAGCTAATTTAACACCCAGACTAATGCGCCAATCACCAGATAAAAAGCTAGCAAATGCAAACTATCAGTTAGCACAACTCCATGCAAGGCTAAACCAAGCGATGCAACATCAGCTGCATCAGGCAAATAACAAGCTTGCCTTACAAGCAAGTCGGCTTGATTCGGTTAGCCCCCTTAATGTATTAGCGCGCGGTTACAGCATAACGAAAACGGCGCAAAATAAAGTGGTTAAATCAGTGGAAGATGTAAAAGTGGGTGATGTGTTGATCACTGAGTTAGTAGATGGCCAGGTTATTTCAAAGGTAGAAGCTTAGCCATATTGCTAAGCGCTAGCCTTGCGTACTAACAGTAAACTCAATACGGGCATCGTTAGATTGAGATGCACTGAGTTTAAATTGCTGCCACCAAGGTTCAAGATGAAGCTTATCGTTTAGCTCGCGCCATAATTTAGCTCCATAATTAACGGCATGTTGGTTAATGGTAAGCTCAAACTTACAAATTGTTTGCTTACACTTTAGCGCTGTAAGCTCAGCGCTATCTGCAAACTCATTAATAATTAAAAAGTCAGTTAACGCGACTTCAAGCTCGTAACTCCATTCGAGGTTATCAGCCTCTTGTTCAAACTGTATTGCGAGCTCATCATCAAGCTCTACACTTTCTGATTGATTTAACTTTAACTGTTGTTGAGACTGCTTAAGCTGGATTGATTTTTTTTCAAGCCGCTGATTAAGCTCAACCACATGTTGTGCTAGCTGAGTTTGTTGATCAGCCGCTTGGGCTTTATTGACCTGCACTAGGCCTTGCAAAGTAGTTGGCTGATTATTGACTTGAGTGTTAGCCGAAGAGATTACAGCTTGTTTGGGCGCTGAGGAAACACGAGTGGAATCTTTAAAAAACAAAAAGTAACCACTTGCTAACGCCACGCCTGAAGAAAAACAGAGCAGCATAGCCACAAGGTTACTTTTATATATCATTTCTAGGTACTCAAAAATTAAAGCATTGCACTGGTGTGCGATTCGTTTTCTGGCTCGGGATATTCTAAAAAGTTTTGGTTCATACTTTCTGCCGGGCACTCACAATCAGGACGACCAATAATTTTTGCAGGTACGCCAACAGCAGTTGTGTGAGGTGGTACAGGGCTTAGTACCACAGAGCCTGCACCAATACGTGCGCCCTCGCCCACTTCAATGTTACCTAGTACTTTAGCGCCTGCACCAATAAGTACGCCCGCTCTGATTTTAGGGTGGCGATCGCCTTGTTCGTTACCCGTACCACCTAATGTAACCGATTGTAATATAGATACATTATCTTCAATTACGGCGGTTTCGCCAATTACAATACCGGTGGCATGGTCAAACATGATGCCTTGGCCTACTTTACAGGCAGGGTGAATATCAACCCCAAACACCTCTGAGGTACGGCTTTGAATAAAGCGTGCAAGCTCTTTACGGTTTTGTTGCCATAAGCAGTTTGCTAAACGGTGTGCTTGTATCGCGTGAAACCCTTTTAAATTTAAAATCACAGTAAGGTAGGTTTCGGCGGCAGGGTCACGATCTTTTACTGCTTTAATATCATGAGCAACATGTGTCAGCATGCGGTCACACTTTACAAAAGCTTGGTCAAACAACTCACGGATTGTAAAAGCAGAAACCACAGCATCAGCTAGCTTGTTAGCAACAATAAAACTCAATGCCGACCCTAAGCACTCATGATTTAAAATACACGAATACACATGGCTCGCTAAAAGGGGTTCACGAGTTACTACTTCATTTGCTTCACTACGAAGCTGTTGCCAAATTTCATGACGCATAATACTGCCTTAAGTTATTACAAAGAGCCTACCGCCAATTCTAACGGATTTAGGCGCCTAGGTGTTAATCCCTTCGTTATTTGTTCTGGTTATTATATATAACTAGTTAAATTTCATTTTTAGACTACTTTTTCAAAGCCATACTATATGACAGCTAGGCAGGTTTGACCATTTGTGCAAAAATAAAATAAGTTAATAAAAATCAACAAATAACAACATATGACAGCTCGTGTGTCATGTGCCAAAATAGCCACTGGCGTACTGCTGACGGCGTAAAAAATAATAATAAACGCTAAATTAGCATCATCAACTCAACAAGGATAACGATGATGAAAAACGACATATTAAATACAAAAAAATTAGGCTATAAATTTTACTTTCAAGATGGCGATAACCAAATAGCCTGTTTTGGAAGCTACTTTACAGGTAAAGAAGAAGTCTATATTAACGATGACTTAGTTAGCAGTAGACGCAGTGTTAATATAAAAAGCTCACACACATTTGATTTTGAAAATTCGCAGTACCAAGTGAAATTTGACATGCTCAATATACTGACAGGACGACTTGAGTGCACTCTATACAAAGATCAAGAAGTGCTTGCCAAGCAAGTTCAAAGTAGTCTTCCTAGCGATCCTAAAAAAGCGGCTTTTTTTATTCTAGGCTGTGCATTAGGTGGTGCAGTATTTGGCTATACCACTGCAACAGTCGTAGAGCTAATTGTAGGAAAACTTTAACATGCAATTAAACCCTACAACGGTAAAGTCGCTTAGGCACACATTCGATTGGACACAACAACAGCTTGCCGATGCCTGCGATGTAAGCTTGCGAACCATTCAACGAGTAGAAAAAGAAGGTGCAGCCTCAAAAGAAACCACCATGGCCTTATGTGCGGTATTTGAAGTACGCCAAGGTGAGCTTATTAAGCTTGATGAAAACAACCAAAATGATGCCAATAACAGCCCATCTAAAAGTTTTATTGCAGGTTTGATTATTAGCTCTGTTATTAGTTTTGCTCTTGGTGCAGCCTCAGTACTATTAATTAGTAACTAATAAAATATAAAAATGCCCCAATGCTTACAGCACAGGGGCTTTTTTTAATACTTAAAAACTTAAGTTATTGAAATACTTTATCCACCTTTACTACTTCAATATTTTTCGCTGGTATTGCCAGTTTATAATCAGCAATTACCTTATCTTCAGCCACTAACTCGGCAGGCTTATCGGTGTTATACACCATAGGCGAGGTTTGCATAGTTGCTAAACGTTTTTGCATATCTTCACCATCACCGGTAACAAACACATAGTGAATATTCTCAGTTTGTAGGTTATCTTTAATCACGCGATTTACATCGTCAACAGTCAATGTTTTCAGTTTGTTTGTGACGTAGTTTACAAAACTATCGGTGTTATAAAACTTGCTATCTAGCGCATAACCTAACTGGCGATTTTGACTAGCAACCATTTGTGGCACAAAGTTAATTAAAAAGTTACGTGTGGCTTCAAAATCAGCCTCAGTCATGCCATTTTTAATTAGCTTATCTAGTTCAAATAATGCGGTACGGGTAGCAAAATGCGCATCGTTGTTTGAGCGCAGTGGACGTAGCCACACCTGGAATATTTGCTCCGAGCGCCCTAAGTTTGCATCAGGTTTAGTTTGAAACATACCACGAGGAAAGTATTCAATGTAGGCGTAATCACCATAGTTCATACCACGGGTTTGACGAATACGTTCGTACAAGTAACTGTTAGAACTACGATGCTCACCAAAGTACGAGCGCACTAACCACAATGCGGTCCAGTCGTCGCTGCTACGAATGGTATCAATAGGGAACCCGAACGATACAGCCGTTGATTGCGCTGACTTTTCAACAATCGTTGCATGATGACCTTTAAGCTCTGGCGCATCAGGGATTGTTAAGCGGCTTTGTTCGCCTTTTGGAAGTGTCGCCAAGTCAGATAACATTTGTGTTTTGAGTTTTTCAGGCACAGCACCAATTAAACCCACAGTAAGTTTAGCTTGTGTAAGTTCAGCATTATAAAACGCTTTAACATCATCAAGAGTAAGCGCTTCTAAATCTGATAAGTCACCGTAGTTATAGCTTTCATAAGGGTGCCCTTTATAAAGCACACTGTAGAGCACTTCTTTACCCAACTCTTCATCATTAGAAGCTTTTAAGCCCGATTTAATGCCATCGATCATTTCTTTTTTCAGACGCTTAAAGTCATCTTCTCTAAAGCCTGGGTTTAGCAGCTGCTCACTCACTAAGGCATACCACTGAGCTGCATTATCTTTATGAATACGCCCTTGGAACGACAGCATTTCTTTATCTATTTGATAACCAAAACTACCCGCCAGTGGGTACATTGCCTTTTTAATATCTTTGTAACTCATTGAGGTTGAGCCACCTTGCGCCAGCATTGCGGCAGTTAAAGCCGCTACGCCTTTTTTACCCTGCGGATCGGCAGCGGCACCGGTATTAAATAATAAGTTAATATCGATTAACGGCGAGCTATTGGTTTTATCAAGCACCTTAAAGATAGGCTTACTCGGTACTTGCTGATATTTTGCTACCAACGCATTTAAGTCGCTTTCTTGTTCAAAACCAGGGGCTTTATCAAGTGCCGACATAGTAATTGTGGTGCGCGCATTATCAACAAAATACTTATTTGCAACGGCTCTAATATCTTCGCTAGTGATATTGTCTGCCGATTTATACAGCTGATTAATCACCTCAGGATCGCGCTCAAAATGCATATAGCTGGCAAGTGTAGAGGCAATTGCTTGCGATGAATCTAAACCATTTATAAAACTGTATTTAAGGTTAGACTTTAAATCGCTGAGTTTTTGGCTATCAACCAATTCGGTACGCGCTTTGGCATACGTACGGTTTATAGCATCACGCACTGTGGCTAAATCATCGGCATTTTCAACTTTTACAAATACATGCAGTAACCCTGGATCTTTAGTTTCTGGGTTATAAGTAAACATTTGACTCGCGATTTGCTTTTCTACTACCAGTTCTTGGTAAATATCTGAATTGCTCGAAAAATAAAGCTGCGACAGTAAATCTAATGCGGCTCTGTCTTTTTTCTGAGGCTCCCATGCAGCCCCTTTATACGACACAAGTAACCAATGGCCAGGTAATCCCTCGTTTTGCTCATGCACATATTTTGGCGCTTGCTGAGTTGGCTCTTTTGGAATATCAGCAACATAGTCGCCTTTTTGCCAATTACCCCAATGCTTTTTAACCATCGCCATGGTCTCTTTTGGATCAACATCACCAACAATCACAAGCGATACATATTCAGGCTTATAAAACTTAGCAAAAAACTCTTTACCGTAGGCCATTTGATCTGGCATGGCTTCAATATCTTCAAAAAAGCCCATTGTAGTGTGTTTATAGGTATGTTTTTCGAACGCTTCTTGGCGTACCGCACTTAATAATTTACGAATTGGACTGGCGTTATTTTTTAAGTACTCGCCTTTAACCGTTAGCGCTTCGGTTCTAAATTGTTCTTCGGTGTAGCTTAAGTTTTGAAAAATATCAGCTTCAATCTCAAGTACTTTATCAAGATGTTGCTTTGAAAAATTTAAGTGGTAGTTAGTGTAATCGTTAGTTGTGTAGGCGCGGTTATCAACCCCTGAATTTTTTAAAATATCTGAATACACATCTTGCGGAAACTTTTCAGACCCTTTAAACATCATGTGTTCAAAAAAGTGAGCAAAACCAGTTTTACCTGCTTCCACTTCATTACGCGAACCAACAGACACAGGTATTTGTAGCGATACTACATCAGGGTAATCGGTTTTAACTACCATAACGCGCAAGCCGTTATCTAGCTCTTCTATTAGGTAATCTTGTGAAAAAACACGCTCATCTGCTTTATTAACTTGTTCTTGTTGAGCTGCTGTTTGCGTGTTTTGACTTTGCTGCATAGCACAACCTGTTAAGGCCAGCGATACCGCTAGGCTAGTTGCCAATAATTTAAATTTCATTGTTATCCCTTTTTAAATTGAGCAATTTTTAAAACATTTACCAAACTAAGTATGCCGTAAAGTAATTAAATATAAGAGCCCTAAGCCTATTAATTATGTAAACAACTGTGTCAGTTATTAACTATGAAAATAATTCACGTTAGTTGAGAAACTTTCAACAAATAAATCTATCTAGACGTCTAAATGGCTGCTATATTAAATCCATCATCACAAATTAAGCTGGAATGAGGATTATGGCTTTATCACTTCAAGAAAAAATACAGGACACCAACCAAGGTGTTTACCTAATTGGCACAACACCGCCAAAAATTGGGACTGATAAAGCGCAATTAAAAGTCATTGCCGAAAAATTATTAGGCCGTTTACACGAAATTGAATATGACGGTGTGATTATTTATGACATTCAAGATGAAAGCAGTCGTACAGAGCAAGCGCGTCCATTTGCATTTAAGCAAACAGTTGATCCGCGCGAGTACAGTCAACTCTTACGAGGCTTATCTGATCTTGATGTAATTACTTATAAAAGTGTAGCTCAGCGCGGTGTGAGTGAGTTTAAAGCGTGGTTAGATGAAACTAAAAATGACTACGATTTAAAAAACGTGGTGTTAGTGGGCAGCCCATCATCAGCCGGTGATATAAAGCTGAGCTTACCGAATGCCTATAAAACACTGGCAGAGCAGTCTGAAGACTTCTTTTTAGGTGGTGTAACCATTGCTGAGCGCCATGCCAATAAGCGTAACGAGCACCAACGCTTAATAGAAAAAACAGCACAAGGGTGCCAGTTTTTTATCTCTCAAGCCGTTTACAACGCACAAGCAACTATAGATTTAATAACCAGTTATGCGCGCACATGCAAAGCACAAGGCCTGACACCTAATCGAATTATATTAACCTTTACGCCTTGTGGTGGTGAAAAAACCTTAGAGTTTATGCAGTGGCTAGGCATCTCAGTGCCAGAGGCAACTAAATGGCGCATGCTTGATTCGGAAAATACACTAAGCGAATCAGTGCGTATTTGTCGCGAAAACCTCGACTCAATTTTAAAAAGCTGTGCTCACTTAGGTGTGCCACTG